>NZ_DDCJ01000127.1:24064-30334 GCF_002335285.1 Thalassolituus sp. UBA2009 | reverse complement strand
CGCATCACCGACAAAGGACGCTTACTGGTACGTAATGCCTGCATGGCATTTGATACCTATCTGCAACAACATGAGCAGCAACGATTCTCCAAAGCCATCTGAATCTTCTCCCCGCAGCGCGCGCAGCAAATGGCTGCGCCGCGCGGCCGAACTCCTTCTGTTTGTTTTACTGTTCATCGCCCTGAGTCACTGGCTCAGCCGCCATATGCTGGATGCCGGCAGTTATGCCCCCTCACTGCAACTCCCCGTATTGCAAGGTAATCAGCCAGACGCTGCCAATAGCAGCCAGAACCCCGGCAGTTATCTGACGTCCGGATATCTGAACTGGCCTGCAGCCCATCCGCGTACACTGGTGTATTTTTTTGCGCCCTGGTGCAGCATCTGCCGCGTCAGCATGCCCGGACTCAATCTGCTGGGGAGTGAAGATCTGCGTGTTGTGGCGGTTGCGCTGGACTGGGAAACCCGGCAGGAAGTTGAAACTTTTATTCATTCGGTGGGCTTCACAGGCGAAGTTCTGCTGGGTAACAAGAGCACCGCCGAGCAGTATCAGGTACAGGGCTACCCGAGCTATTACGTGATGGACAACAACGGGGAAATTCTGCATCAGGACAGAGGACTGAGTACACCTCCCGGGCTGTGGCTGCGTACTCAGATATAAACAGATAACGATTCAGAGCAAACCAGGTTCACCATTCCAGAAACCCCAGCTATCCCCGTCGTATTGCAGATAAACCCGTTTTTCAAACGGCTTTTGAAAGGATTCCAGACTACGGCGCAGGGTACGGGCGGTACGGAAAGCCGGATCTTTAGCCCAGAGCTGCAGGTCATCGACATACCACTGGATATAGGCCTCGGCGTAATAGTAATCACCGATCTTATAAGGGCTCGAAAGCTCAACCAGTTTTTTCAGTTTGCCGGTCCCGTAATAAAACCCTTCCTGAGTACCCTGCTCCCGGTGTTCAAGCGGATAATCGTAAATCCAGGTCGCCAGCACTTTGCGTTTACGCCGGCCGTCTTCCTCGACCTCTGCCACTCTCATCTGCTTATCACGCTGCAACAGCCCATAACGGAACAGGCCATCCAGCAATCCGGCATCTTTATCTTTACTGCTGCGCTCAATTTCATAAGGCATAGGAAAAGGGAGCCACAGCAGGGGCTCAGCCTGCAATGCACGGGAAACCAGCTCCGCAGCGGTGTTTTCACCAAGAACCGGCTGCGCAGAAACTGTTCCACAACACAGTAACAGAATTGTAATAATTAACGGTTTCATAAATCCTCCCCGTCACTTAGCATAGCCGCCCTTTAGACGAATGTCGGACTTGTCATAGAAATGTCACAGCCCTGACTTAGAGTCGCGCTGATCAACAAGATAACAGGATTGACTATGCAGCAAGCCACTGCACGCCAACAGACTGAAACCCTCGAATCGCCACTGGTTGCCCGTATTACACAGGATCCAAAGGAGATACGTCAGGCTCTCGAACTGCGTTATCGTGTTTTTGCCGAAGGCATGGGCGCCAGCCTGCCCACCGCCAGCGAAGGCATCGATAAAGATGATTTCGACGACCTCTGTCTGCACCTGATTGTAAAAGACGTGATGAGCGACCAGGTGATTGGCTACAGCCGCATCCTGACCAACGAGCTGGCACAACGCGCCGGTGGATTCTACTCCGCCACCGAGTTTGACCTCAGCAACATCGTGCTGCCGGGAAAAACCTATATGGAAATTGGCCGCACCTGCGTTGATCCGGATTTCCGCAGTGGCGCCGCCATCGGACTGCTGTGGTCCGGCATCGCTCAATTTATGTCAGCGCACAATATCGATTACCTGATGGGCTGCGCCAGTATTCCACTGAACGAAGGCTATGCCCGCACCATCGCCATTGTGAATCATCTGCGCGAAAAACACTTCACGCCCGAACACATGCGTGCTGAGCCTAAAGTGCATATGCCACGTATTGATGTCGATATCGACGGTAAATCGCTGGTGCCATCACTGCTGAAAGCCTATCTGCGCATTGGCGTCAAAGTCTGCGGCGAGCCCTGTCTCGATAAAGATTTTAATGTCGCCGACGCCCTGATTCTGCTCGCCCGCGAAGACATCAACCAGCGCTACCTGCGTCACTTCACCAAAACTGATCTCTGACGCTGAACCGGCGTCTGCTGCTCAAGATAATCAGGGGCCTGCGGGCTCCTTTTTATTTCTGTCTTTTCCGCATCAGCCACAACCGCTAGACTGCGCGACCGCCAATAATGCCGTGAGAAAGTTATGATGAAAAAATTCACCCAGTGGCTGACCTCTGCATCCGGTTTACGCCGCATCCTTAATGTTTACGGGCCTTATCTCGGCGCGGGTGTCAAAGTCCGCTATCTGGCCAAAGACTTCCGCGAAGCCAAAGTCGAAATGAAGCTGCGCTGGTTTAACCGTAACTATGTTGGCACCCACTTTGGCGGCAGCCTGTTCTCTATGATTGACCCGTTTTACATGCTGTTGCTGATGAACAGTCTCGGCCGCGATTACATCGTCTGGGATGCCAGCGCTGAAATTGATTTTATAAAACCCGGGCGCGGTATTGTCAGTGCACATTTTCTGGTAACTGATGCCATGCTGGCCGAAATCCGCGATAAAACCGCGAACGGCGAAAAATTTCTGCCGACCTATGAAGTACACATTGTCGATGCCGAGGGCGAACTGGTCGCCCGCGCACGTAAAACCCTGTATATCCGCCGCAAGCCTGCCCCGAGTCACTGATCAACCGCACCTGTACGGCATGATATCGACGGTCTGCTACGCTTAAAGCAGTCACCATCAATGTTGTACAGGAGCCTTATGTCCACCATGACCATCAGTCAGGCCAGCGAACTGATCTGGGACCTGATTCAGACACTGGAAGATGCCTATTGGGAAGCCAGCAACTGCGAAGAAAAAGATCAGGTCTTTAACCTGATGCAGCTGCTGAATGCAGAATATATGGAATTGCTGAAAATCAGCATTCAGGATCATCATTACGAATATGAAGTCATCAGCACCGGACTGGTTTCACTGCAGCAGGCACTGGAAGATTTCCAACGGATTGCGCTGCAGAAAACCCGGCGTCAGAGTACCTCGTCGCGCCTCAGCGCCCTGCTGAATAAACTGAGTGCCAATTTAAGCAGTAACTGAACGATCAGTGTTCCAGCAATTGGCGCACCAGCGCCAGATTCACCGTTTCACTGAATTGATTACGCCCGGCTGATTTGGCGGCATAAAGCGCCTCATCGGCAGCCGCCAACAACAGCTCATGGCTTTCATCGGCCTGGGGTTCGCACCAGGCCAGACCAATACTCACGGTCACATACTGACTCACCGAAGACGCTGCATGAGCAATCGCCAGCCCGGCGATAGCAGCCTGCAAACGCTGGGCAACCACGGCCATCCCCTCAAAGTGAACAGACGGCAGAACCAGTGCAAACTCTTCGCCGCCGTAACGGGCCACCAGATCCCGTGGCCGCTGTACCGTTTTCTGCAGACACTGCGCCACCTGAGTCAGGCAACGGTCACCCTGCGGGTGGCCGTAATGGTCGTTAAAGCTTTTAAAGTGATCAATATCCACCATCATCAGGCCGATATTACCGCCTTCCCGTTGCGCCCGGCGCCACTCCGCACAAAGAAATTCGTCCAGATACCGGCGGTTGGCAATCTGTGTCAGACCATCCGTCACCGACAAGGCTTCCAGCCGTTTGCATTGTGCCCGCTGGGCCAGCTGCTTTTTTATCCGGGTCAGTGCCAGCAACGGATTCAGCGGCTTACGCAGGTAATCAGCAACCCCTGCCATAAGCGCTTCTGTTTCCAGAACCTCATCAGCGCTACCCAACAGCAGAATATCGCAATGACGGGTTTGCGGGTGATTATGCCAACGGCGGCAAAAGGCCGGGAGATCTTCTTCCAGCAAGCCCTGTTCAAGAATCAGCAGATCCGGTATCTGCGAAGGCTCATCCAGCCAGTCATAAAGCTGTGCGCGATTGATCGCTCCGGTCACACAGACTTCCGCAGCCAGCAAATCCCCCAGCTGAGCCTGGAGAGCAAGGGTTTCAGCAGCAATGATGACCAATGGCTGACTGGACATAGAATCGGCTTCCTGAATATTCCATAGACAGCGCACTCCAGCGTATTTGGTGCGCCTTTATTGCTTTATCGGCAAGAATACACCAAAGCGCATAAGCGGTAACAAAAAATCACTGGACTGTGAATATAAGACAATATTCTGACTCACATGCCTTTCAATTGTGTCAATCAGTAAGACAGTTCGTTGCCGACGTTTCTTCACGCTCCGGTACTGGGGGGAATGCGTTAAATTCGCTAAACTTAGACGAAGCTTTCTTAAAAAAATCAGTTTCTTACATGCCAAAGTACTTAGCATTTATCATCATTCTGGGATTAGCCGGCTGTTGCCGGGAAGACACCCCGCAACCAGACAATGACGTCCGCAGTGCCAGCGTGCAGATACAGCCGCTGCCTGACTTCAGCAGTTACCAGAACGTTAAAGAAAAGAAAAACGCATTCTTCTCTTACCTGTTGCCGTTAATTGAAGAGGCCAATACACGAGTGCTGGCCGAGCGCCAGATCGTGGAGAAGTGGTATCTGGCGCCTGACGAATTAACCGAACGTGACCGGGCAACCTTGCAGGAACTGCTGATCAAATACCGCGTGAATACCGACGACGAAGATGAGCAGAAAGCATTGCTGCTACTGCGGGTCAACACCATTCCGCCATCACTGGTACTGGCTCAGGCCGCCAACGAATCCGCCTGGGGCACTTCGCGCTTTGCTCAGGAAGGCAACAATCTGTTTGGGCAGTGGTGTTTCCGCGAGGGTTGTGGTCTGGTGCCTGAAGCCCGTGGTGGCAGTTCGCGTCATGAAGTACGCGCCTTTGAATCACCACTGGAATCAGTCGAAAGCTATATGCGCAACCTGAACAGCCACCCGCGCTACCGTGAGCTGCGCGAGTTGCGTGAACAGGAAATCGAGCAGCGGGGCTACGCCAGTGGCGAAACCCTGACCGAAGGCCTGCATGGCTACTCAACCCGTGGTCAGGAGTATATTGACGAAATTCGTAATATGATCGAACACAATAAACTGAACCGCTATGACCAGCAGCCTCTGCAGGAAAGCTTTCCCGCCGAGCAGCAACCAGTCCCCAGGGGGTAATGTGCAAGCCAATGAACGACGTTTCCGTCAACGCTACGATGCCTCTCCGCTGAAGCTGGAAATCCGCATGCTGAATTTGTTTGGCCGGCCGAAAAAAGCCCATATGGCTATCGCCCGCGATTTTGCCATCGGCGGTATTGCCATTATTTCGCCACTGAAAATGAAGGTCGGTAAACGGCTGCTGATCAGCATCGAAAGCCGTGACCACCGTCTGCAAGCCATTCCCGCCGTGATTATTCGTGCTGAAGCCTCAGGAGGCGATTACCTCTACGCGCTGAAATTTGCGATGGGGCAATTGCCGGAGGTTGCCAGTCGTGGGGCTTACACCGTTCTGCAACGTCTGGAAGTTAGCCTGAAATCCGTCAGCCCGGCCTGAGCCGGGCATACATCGATAAAAGCAAGGAATCTGCTGTGAACCAATCTGTACTTGTCATCAATTGTGGCAGCTCATCCATTAAGTTTGCTCTGTACGCCAATCCCGATGAATCCGCGCCATTGCTGACTGCACTGGCCGAGCGCCTGAATGAACACCAGCCCAGCATCCGTATTCAGGGCGCTATTGAATATCAGGGTGACCTGCCCGCAGACTCCGGCCATAAAGCCGCACTGCTGAGTTTTATTGAGCGCTGTGGTTCAGTGCTGCAAAATCTGCAGGGCATCGGCCACCGGGTTGTGCATGGCGGTGAACTGTTTCATGCCAGCACCATCATTGATGACGAACAGCAGCAGCGCCTGGCGACGCTGTCCCCCCTGGCACCACTGCATAACCCAATCAATCTGCTCGGGCTTGAGCTGTGCCGCGAGCTGTTTGCCGGCGTGCCACAGGTCGCCGTATTTGACACAGCCTTCCATCAGACCCTGAGCGAGTCAGCCTACCTGTATGGCGTGCCTTACGAGTGGTATGAGCAGGATGCGGTGCGCCGTTATGGCTTCCACGGCACCAGCTACCGCTATGTCACGCAGGAAACTGCCCGCCGCCTGAAAAAAGCCCCTGAAGACTGCAACCTGCTGATTGCCCATCTGGGGAATGGTTGCAGCGCCGCCGCCGTGCTCTGCGGCCGTTCGGTCGACAGCTCCATGGG
>NZ_DDCJ01000127.1:23215-23806 GCF_002335285.1 Thalassolituus sp. UBA2009 | reverse complement strand
GGCCTGATTGAACATATGCAGCGCAGCCGTAATCTGTCGCTGGAGCAGATCATGCACGAGCTTAACCGCAACAGTGGCCTCAAAGGTTTGTCTGGTTTAAGTAACGATATGCGCACCCTGCTCGCCGCCGAGGCCGAAGGCCATGAAGGCGCGCACCGCGCAATCCAGGTATTCTGTTTCCGCGTTGCCCGTCAGTTTTCTGCTTTGGCAACCTCTCTGCCAACCATTGATGCCGTGGTCTTTACCGGCGGTATCGGCGAGCATGCCGCGCCGGTACGCCAGCGTATTCTGGCCGCCTGGCGCCTGATGAACTTCCGTCTCGACAGCGATCTGAACCGTTGTCACGGCGATGAAAACGGACGCATCAGTCAGCCCGGCTCACCGCTGGTTATGGTGGTACCAACCTCAGAAGAGCGCATGATTGCCCTCGACACTTACCAACTGATTGCTGCGAACTGAACCTCTGATGATCAATATTTTTATTGCCCCAACCGGGCTGGAAAGCGGACTCACCACCATCAGCCTCGGTCTGATCCGCGCGCTGGATGCGCAGGGTCTGAAGGTTGGCTTCGTTAAGCCGGTTGCTCCGGG
>NZ_DDCJ01000127.1:0-22942 GCF_002335285.1 Thalassolituus sp. UBA2009 | reverse complement strand
CTGAATCTGGTACAGCAACGTATCAGCGACGGCATGCTCGACCGTGTACTGGAAGATGTAATCGCCCTGCACGATGAAGTCAGCCGCGATTGCGATGTGGTACTGATCGAAGGCCTGGTGCCTGACCGCAGCGAACCCTACACCGCCAAACTCAACGCCGAGATGGCGAAAGCCCTGAATGCAGAAGTAATTCTGGTGGCCAGTGGCCGTAACCGCAGTCCCGCCCAGATACAATCGGAGCTGAAGCTGCAGGTTGGTATTTTTGGCGGCTCTCAGGCCAATCTGATGGGCTGCATTATCAACAAAGCAGGTAAAGCACCCGCTCAGCAGGTCATTCCCTCCGGCGAACTGATGTCTCAGGACGCAGGGGTCAGCCAACAGGAACAGGATGCTTTCTGGCAGCTCAGCATGAAGCAATGTCCGGTACTGGGCGTTATCCCCTGGAAAGCCGAACTGGTCAGCCCGCGCATACTCGATATTGCCCGTGCTCTGGATACTCAGACCCTGCACGAAGGCGAACCTGACCGGCGCGTACTGCGCATTGCCCTCTGTGCCCGCACACTGGGCAATATGGTGGATGTCCTGCGTCCAGGCACGCTGATCGTAACCCCAGGTGACCGCGACGATATTATTGTGGCTGCAGCCATGGCCGTCAGCAGCGGTATTCCGCTGGCCGGACTGCTGCTGACCAGCGGACTTCAACCCGGCGAACAGGTTATTAACCTCTGCCGTCCGGCACTGCAGACCGGTATTCCTGTACTGCAGACCCGCATGGATACCTTTACCACTGCCCAACAACTGACGCAGATGGATACTCACGTATCCATTGATGACGTTGACCGGGTACAACACATCATGACCACCGTTGCCGAGCACCTGAATATTCCGGTACTGATGGAACGTCTGGGCCAGCCCCATGCTTCACGCCTCAGCCCGGCGGCCTTCCGCTATCAGATTGTTGCCAAAGCGCGTGCCGCACAAAAGCGTATCGTACTGCCTGAAGGCGAAGAGCCACGAACCATTCAGGCGGCGGCAATCTGCCAGCAACGCGGTATCGCCCAGTGTGTGCTGCTCGGTGATCCGGAGCGTATCCACCAGATCGCCCAGGCCAATGAGGTTGAGCTGCCGGAAGGTCTGCAGATTATTGAACCGGCCAGCGTACGTGCCCGCTATGTACCCGGCATGGTCGAATTACGCAAACACAAGCAGCTGACCGAACCTATGGCGCTGGCGCAGCTGGAAGATAACGTGGTGCTCGGCACGATGATGCTGGCGCTGGATGAAGTGGATGGTCTGGTATCCGGCGCAATTCATACCACTGCCAACACCATCCGTCCGGCACTGCAGCTGATTAAGACAGCGCCCGGCGCCAAGCTGGTATCTTCCGTCTTTTTTATGGGACTGCCGGATCAGGTACTGGTTTACGGTGACTGTGCAGTCAACCCTGATCCGGATGCTGAGGAGCTGGCCGATATCGCCATGCAGAGTGCCGACTCTGCTATTGCTATGGGCATTCCCGCACGCATTGCCATGCTCAGCTACAGCACCGGTAAATCCGGCAGCGGCGCCGATGTGGAAAAAGTGCGCGCGGCCACCGAACTGGTACGCCAGCAGCGCCCTGAATTGCTGATTGACGGGCCCTTGCAGTACGATGCAGCTACCACGGCGAGTGTGGCGCGCAGTAAAGCGCCGGACAGCCCGGTCGCAGGGCAGGCAACCGTACTGGTATTCCCGGATCTGAATACGGGCAATACCACCTATAAAGCGGTACAGCGCAGCGCCAATGTCATCAGCATCGGACCAATGCTGCAGGGCCTGGCCAAGCCGGTAAACGATTTGTCCCGTGGCGCACTGATTGAAGATATTGTTTACACCATCGCTCTCACCGCGATTCAGTCACAACAAAATAAAGGAAAATAATAAATGCTTGCGGTTATTACCGGTGTTATTGCCAGCCTGTTGTTGTTTATCAACATCGTGTTCTGGTGCTCCCTGCTGTTTATCTTCACCTTTGTAAAAATCATTATTCCCGTGCCATTGGTACGCAAAGGCGTCACCGCGATTCTGACCGCCATTGCCAATGCCTGGGTCAGCTGTAACTCCGGCTGGATGATGCTGACACAGAAAATGAACTGGAATATTCAGCGGCCGGTAAGTCTGGATAAAAAGGGATGGTATTTCGTTATCAGCAACCATCAGAGCTGGGTAGATATTATCGTGCTGCAACATGCGCTGAACGGCCGCATTCCGTTGCTGAAGTTTTTTCTTAAGCAGGAACTGATCCGCGTTCCGGTAATGGGCGCGGCCTGGTGGGCACTGGATTTCCCGTTTATGAAACGCTACAGCAAAGCGTATCTGGAAAAGCATCCGGAAAAACGCGGACAGGATCTGGCGACAACCCGTAAAGCCTGTGCAAAATTCCGCGAAATGCCGACCAGCGTGATGAATTTTCTCGAAGGTACGCGCTTTACTCAGCGAAAACACGACGATCAGGACTCTCAGTTTCAGCATCTGCTCAAACCCAAAGCCGGTGGTATGGCCTTCGCCATGAATGCGATGGGTAACCAGTTCCGCTCAATTCTGGACGTAACCATTCACTATCCGGATGGAATTCCGACATTCTGGGACTTTTTACAGGGAAAGATGCAGCGTTGTACTGTGATTATTAACGAAAAGCCGATCCCGGAAGAATTGCTGGATGGTGACTACGAAAATGACGACACCTACCGCCTGCACTTCCAGCAATGGGTACAGCAGCTGTGGGAAGAAAAAGACCAGCAACTGAGCGCTCTGCATAACGCCAGCTGAGTGTACCTTGCTATGCCGGTTAAATAATCGCCGGTAAGGGAATCAGCAGACAGGCTCAGGCCGCAACCACCGAGTTGCGGCCCTGATCTTTAGCCTGATACAACATCCGGTCGGCGATACGCAACAAATCGTCACTGCTGTTTTCCGCCGTTGGAATCATACTTGCCACGCCTGCGCTGATGGTTGCCACAGAAAACTCTGAGGCTTCATGGCGGATACCAAGAGCAACAATACTTTCACGGATTTTTTCAGCCATATAAGCCGCTTCACCCAGCGCTGTATCCGGCAGAATAATAATAAATTCCTCTCCGCCATACCGGGCACAAAGATCACCAGGCCGCTGGCAGAATGAAGCCATATTACGGGCAATATCGTACAAGCAGCGATCACCCTGCTGATGGCCATAACGGTCGTTATAATCTTTGAAATTATCGATATCGATCATAATCAGGGCCAACGGCCGTTGCGCCCGCAGGCAGCGGCGCCATTCGCTGGCCAGACACTCTTCCAGATAACGGCGGTTGGCTATGCCGGTCAGGCTGTCAGTGGTCGACAGCAGATGCAGTCGCCGGGTCAGGTATTGCAAGCGCTCTGCTTCCAGCGCCAGTAAGCGGTTTTTCATATAATCGCTGCGCGCAGAAGACTCTATGGCATAAGCCAGATAAGCCCCCATACCGATCAACAACAGCCAGAACAGTACGAACAGTGGCATAAAAATATCAACGATGGCCCCCAGTTCAGCACTGAGTTCCGGTGCATCACTGATCAGCAGCATCATTACGTAACAGCTCAGCAGCGATACCGAAACAATCAGCATAGAACGGTAACTCAACCGCAGCGCCACCAGAGTAAATACCTGAATAGGTATCAGCCCGAGATGGTAAGCATATTTCAGGGCATCAGGAATCAGCTGAATAAAAAAGATAACCGACAGCCCCGCAATAAAAATTCCGCTGGCGGCAATGGTCATCATGTGAGTAGCAAAACGGGAGCGGGGAATCCACCACAGCAAAGCAAACATGGAAATCGTAATCAGCAGGCGACAGGCAAAAATCAGCCCGGCGTTATCCCCGCCCAGATAAAAGTCCGACCAGGTAAAGCCGAGGTAAAACAGCAGGCCAGCAATGATAATTTTCTGATCGATTTCCAGAAAACGCTGATTACGGAATTCCAGATAACGTTGTTCAAGGCGGCCAGGGAAGCGTAAATGATGACGGCCCTGTTCGAGGATGCCAGAGAGGATATTGATCTGCTCCTCTACTCGCTTTAAGGTGTCACTGTCTTGCTGACTGCTGATGTTTGGCACCGGTTCTCCCACACCCGCCTGCTGGTGTTGACAGAATCCACCAGAACACGGCAAAGCTGAAGTTATTTTTTGTGACATAAGACACGCTATCTCCATTTTAGACAATATCCTGACACGTCCATGTTCATGCGAGGTTCTATGAAGGTTTTTGAAGATATCAGCCAATCCATCGGAAATACGCCGCTGGTACGCATTCGCCATCTGACTGATCACCCGGCAATCTATGCCAAGCTGGAAAACCGTAATCCGGCGCATTCCGTTAAATGTCGCATTGGTGCCAATATGATCTGGCAGGCCGAGCAGGATGGGCTACTCAAACCGGGAATGGAAATCGTTGAGCCAACCAGTGGGAACACCGGTATCGCTCTGGCGTTTGTCGGAGCAGCCCGCGGCTACAAAATTACCCTCACCATGCCGGAAACCATGAGTATGGAACGCCGTAAGGTGATGATGGCTCTGGGCGCTAATCTGGTGCTCACCGAAGGCGCCAAGGGTATGAAAGGTGCAGTTGAGGCCGCAGAAAAACTGGTCGCCGAAGCACCGGAGCAGCGCATTATGCTGCAACAGTTCAATAACCCGGCCAACCCGGCCATCCACGAAAAAACCACAGGGCCGGAAATCTGGAATGATACCGATGGCCAGGTGGATGTTGTGGTTGCAGGTGTCGGCACCGGCGGTACCATCAGCGGCATCTCGCGCTTTATCAAACAACATAAAGCCATCACGTCGGTGGCGGTAGAGCCTTCAGCCTCTCCGATCATTACCCAGACACTGGCCGGCGAAGCCATCAGTCCCGGGCCTCATAAAATTCAGGGAATCGGTGCCAACTTTATTCCCGGCAACCTTGACCTGAGCATGATTGACCGTGTTGAGCAGGTTGATAATGACGCTGCCATGGCCATGGCCCATGAGCTGATGTCAAAAGAAGGCATTCTGGCCGGTATATCCTGTGGAGCAGCCATGGTGGCCGCACTGCGCCTGGCGCAGGAGGATGCCTTTAAAGACAAGAAAATCGTCGTTATTTTACCGGACTCCGGTGAACGCTATCTCACTTCACCATTGTTTGAAGGTTTCTTTGACAAGTAACCCAGCGGCACCCATATGGCGGCTCCGCACGGAGTCGCCTGACCTATTGCTCGACGGTTTGCTGCACTACCACCCCGCTCTGCTGGAGCCTGAACAGGCAAACGCTCTGTATCAGCAATTGCTGCATGAAATTCCCTGGCAACAGGGCCGCGTTTTTATTTACGGACGCGAGCACATTATTCCGCGTTTACAGGCCTGGCACGGCGATCCCGGCATCTGTTACACCTATTCCGGGAAAACCCTGCACGCAGATCCCTGGACACCAACACTGCAGATTCTTTGTCAGCAACTGAACCAGCTAACCGGATTACAGCTGAATGCCGTGCTGTGCAACCTGTACCGTGACGGTCAGGATTGTATGGGCTGGCATGCTGACGATGAGCAGGAATTGGGCGAAAATCCGCGGATTTTGTCACTCAGTCTGGGCGCAGAGCGGGATTTTGCCTTACGCCGTAAAGGCAGCAGCCGTCAATCAGGAATCCTGCCACTGGCCAGCGGCAGCCTGCTGGATATGCAACCCGGTATGCAGAGGCACTGGCAGCACAGCCTGCCCAAGCGCGCACGCATCCGGCAGCCACGCATCAACCTTACTTTCCGCACGATTTATCCGCTTGAGCCCGTGATTTAATCGCGGGCAATCACAGATTCCAGACGGAACATAATAACCGGGGTCGTGCCATAATCTTTGTCACGATGCCAGATAAATTCCGGTGCCACCTCAGCAAATACCCAATTGCTGTATACCTGACGGCGATAACGAACACCGGCATGATAGGAATAAAAAGTTGTATCAAATTCGCTGTCGCCACTGGCCCCGGCCACGAAACCCAGCGCCGCTTTACTGCTCAATTCATGATAGAGCCCGGCATCATACGAAAGCTTAAAATATTCATCATTCAGTTGATAACCGGCCTTGGCATTAATGCGGAATAACTTCTCCGTATTTAATGGATAATCCATCTGCAGACGGGTTTCCTCTCCCCAGCCATCGAGAGAGAAATAAAACAGTGTCTGTGTCGCTTTCAGTTCCCACTCGGATAAATAGGCATAACGCCGGGCGCGAAAACGCACAAAAGGATTAGGCGGAACGCCCCAGCGGATTCCGGCATCCACGTTGGTTTTCCATTGATCGGATTCGCGCACAATAAAACGCAGCGCCGCCGTGTAATTCACGTTTTCAACACTCTCTATCGGGTCCGCTTCGCGGTTATCTTCATCTTCCGAATCGAGCAGTAAATTCAGCCGTTCATTGGTATGCGGCAATACCAGTTTTACACTCAGGCCGAATTTATAATCCACCGGGTCGCCTAAAACCCGCCGGGTGTAAAACGACAGCTTGGCGCGGCTGCCCTTAACATCATCGTCCGTAATTTCTTCACTGAAAAAAGAGTCAACAAAGAACGTATCAATATTACCGGATAACCGGTTCAGATAACCGGCCAACCAGTCCTTTGAACGATCCAGCATCGCCGGATCAACCGTAGTCTGAGCGGTATAAGGAGGCTCTTCAGCAACAGGAACCGTTACGACCGGTGTGATCAGTTGCTCACTGTCACCTTGCAGAAAGGGTTCCGGACTGAGCGCCGATGCTGACACGGAAAGTGCCAGTCCCAGCAATACCAGCCATCCCCGCCAGATCATCTGCGTTCAGACCGGATCGTGGTGAATAATAATTTCGGCACGGGGAAAACGTTCCAGAATGCGTTTCTCAACGCGATCCCCGATAGCATGTGCGGACTTCAGCGGTTGCAACGCATCCAGCTCCAGATGAAATTGAATAAACTGCAGCGCCCCTGCTTGCCGTGTACGTAAATCATGAAACCCACGCACGCCTTCACAGCTGTTAATCAACGCTTTCAGCTCGGCCTCATCCTCATCCGGCATGGCCTGATCCATCAGCACCTGCAGCGCTTCTTTAACAATGCCGTACACGCTGTAAAACAACACACCGGCAATAGCCAGCGCCACAACCGGGTCAAACCAGTATTGCTGCCAGTAAGCTGCTATTAACGCCATAATAACCGCCACGTTGGTCAGAATATCACCGTAATAATGGGCAGAGTCGGCTTTAATCGCCAGCGATCCGGTCTGACGAAAAACCCAGCGCTGATACAGCACAAGGCCGATAGTGGCGAACATCGAAAACGTCATGACACCGATGCTCTCTCCCAAAGCGGTCAGCGGTTGGGGATTAAGCAGACGATCAAATACGTGTAATAACAGCACCACCGCCGAGCCCAGAATAAAGGCAGACTGAATCAGCGCGGCCAGACCTTCAGCTTTACTGTGCCCGAACGGATGATCATCATCCGCCGGCATCAGCGCATAACGTACGGCAAAAAAATTCACCAGTGATGCTGCAATATCCATTAAAGAATCGAGCATAGATGACAACACACTGGCGGAATCGCTGATAACCCAGGCGAAAACTTTAGCTAACAACAGGGTCACAGCGACCAGAACCGATGCGCTGGACGCACGTTTAATCAAGACAGCATGAGAAGTCACAGTCATTACAGATTCATTAACAGTAAACACAGGATTATGCCAGATTGGTCTGGGCAGATCAGACTTTTTAGCGCGAAAAGTGGTAATTTGCCACAAACTGAAACAGGATGGCGCCTGCGCCTATTGACCCATCAGAGGCATCTTGGTCTTATTATCGGCCGGACTGTCCAGAACGAGCCAAATCATGACCATAAAAAATGCTCTAGTCGTTGATGATTCCAAATCCGCCCGCATGATGCTGCAGCGCCTGCTGGGTAAAATTAATGTACAGGCCGATGCCGTCGACAGTGCCGAAGCGGCGCTCAGTTTTCTCGAAAGCCGCCAGCCTGACGTCATCTTTATGGATCATATGATGCCGGGCATGGATGGTCTGGAAGCAACCCAGCTGATTAAATCCAATCCCCGTACGGCTACCATTCCGACCATTATGTATACCTCCAAAGAGGGGCAGGAATATCAGGAAATGGCTTTGTCTCACGGAGCTCATGGTGTTCTGGCCAAGCCCGCCAGTCATGAAGCCGTGATGGCCGTCATTCAGTCTCTGGATGAGCCCGCCGCCAATGATGAGCAAAAATCTCAGCCCCCGGCCATTGCACTGGTTGAAATTGATAAGCTCGTACAAAAGCATCTGCGTAATGCTATTGCTGAAGCTAAAGCAGAAATCAGTGCCGGCCTGGATGCCACGACACAACAACTGCAAACCCACCAGACCCATCAACTGGATCTGATTCAGGCGCGCATGCATCAGCAACAGGAACGCTGGCAACTGGAAGTTAATAAGACACTGACAGAACAGGCGTTATTTCAGAAAACCCGGGTAATGAATCAGCGCCTCGCCGTTACGGTTGCCGACAAACTGGACAAGAAAAATGCTGACGACCTGATCGCCATCATGAAAACCAGCCAGACAGCACTGGAAGCAACACTCGCCACTACCCGCAGCGAATTACAGAAAGAGCTGCAAAAAACAGCAATCAAGGCTGCCACCGCTGGTGCAGTTATTGGTGCTCTGGCCGGAATTACCGCTGCCTTTTTCCTCTGATTACCATCTTGCAAAAGCCCGCCAGCCGGGCTTTTCATACCCTGGTCATAAATAACCAGTATATGGCCTGACTATACCTTTCCATTCCGAAGGGTGCTGATTACACTAGCCGCTCTCACCAGACTCTAAAAATATGATCAGGGATACGATAATGATCAAAGCCATACTGACAGCGGCAACGGTTGCCATACTGACCGGCTGTGCAGCAGCAACACCTCTGCTTATTGCTGAAGCAGGTGGCCACCAGGTGGCCCGCTACGATGAAAATATAAAAGTCCGTGCAGCAGCAGCGTTGCAGGAAGAGCCAGACCTGCTCACCTTTTCTGTACAGGCCATCAGCCGCGGCAAAACTGAACAGGCCGCCAGCACCTATATGAAAGGCTACAGCGATCCTGACTACAGCAGTAACATGAAATCGCTGGCGATTTATCAGGTGGCCTTACTCTACATGAACCGCTACAACGATCAGCGCGATGACCAGAAAGCACTGGCCTACCTTAAACAGCACCGGATTGAATTTCCTGACTCGCGTCTGAAAGAAAAAGTAATCAAGCGTATTCAGGTTATTGAAGCCCGCCAGAATGAACCGGTACAGCTATCGGCCACACAACTGCTGAAACAGGTTGATCGCAGTAAACTGCTGAAAACGGACAACACACCGTTTGACGCTGAACTCACTCCGATGAGCGAGCGGGCGATTACCGAAGCCCGGGTTGCCGATGCTGAAGCGGTTTATCTGATTCTCTACGATAACAAAGCTTCGTCAGCTGAAATGCGGGCCAAATCCCTGTACCAGCTGGGTCTGATCTATATGAGTCCATATAATCAGGCCGGCAATAATCAGAAAGCACTGGCCTACTTCCGTAAGATTGTGCAGGAATTCCCGCACGTATCTGTTGCTCCACGGGCCAACCAGCGCATCAGCGAACTGATTAACCGCCAGGATTAATGGTATTTACTGATAATAAAAAAGGCCCTGAATAAGGGCCTTTTTTATGGTTAAACCACCACGTCAGAATGACCAGGTAACATCCTTTTCATCTGCGACACACTCTTTGAAATCAGCCAGCACATCATCGTGACAAATAATTTCCTGCAACAGAATCTGCTCGCCATCGACATATCCTTTCAGCAATAACCACTGATCATCATCAATGTAGTTATCCAGATCAGCGCACAGCGAATTACTGCTGCAGTTCATATTCGCGGCGCCATCGTAACCGGTAATAACCCCCGCATTATTCGCCGCCAGCGCACTGCCACGCAGAATAAATTTAAACGGATAAGTACTGTTGGCTTTATCATCCGGGCTGCTGTCATTTTCCTTCAGTACCGCTTTACTGATGCTGCCGCCCGAGGACAGGGTTTTGACCACTTTCAGATCATATTGTTTACCCCAGACCGGAGTGAAATTACTGATATCACCAGAGAGCTGTAACAACGAGAAATCGTCAGAACTGTTTACCCGATACAGCAGACACATTGCAGCCTCAGCCAGACCACACTCTGACTGAAAGTGTGCCACCGTCCAGCTGACCGTGCTTTCTCCGGAACAATCGCTGGAAAAATCCTTTTCACTGGCACTGCACAACAGAGAGGTCAGGGTTACGGCACCGGCACTGGCTGTGAATTCCAGCTGCAAAGCATATTGCGCATCCACGGCACTTTTAATCTGCGCACAATAGCTGCCACAGGCAAAAGTAATTTCATCTCCCAGAGACCAGGTCGTGTCATTCTGGGGAGTGAGCACTCCGGCGCGACTGTACAGGGTTAAAGCGAAGGCTTCATCAGCAGGATTAACCGCCGTGGTAGTTTTTACCGCGCGGAATTCATAAGCGCTGTCTTTACCGCTGCTGTTAAAACTGGTGTTCACAGTAACGCTGTAGCGGTTGCCCCAGACAAAGCTGCTGAAGCCAGTAAACGGAAGATCGGCGGTTTTCCAGCTGTCGGTAGTTTTTTCACGCACCCGGAAGCACAGCTTGCTGTCATCCTTATCACACTGCACTTTGTAATAATCCACCAGCAGTGTTTCTTCCTTATCTGTCCACTCCCGCCCTAATTCCGGACAACCGGTCAGAGTCAGACAGGCCAGAGCCGGGATCCATAATGTTTTCATTCAATGCTTCCTGATTGCGGTTCACTTGTGCTTACCGCTGCCATTTTCTGTAATAACGGTGCGGCATAGGTCTGCAGAAGGCGTTTACGGACCGGACGGTCCAAGCCCTGCAAGCGCAGCAGCAGCTGTTCATGTGTTGCAGTGACCACATCACCACAGACAAGTTCGGTTGCCAGCGAAAATTCCTGCTGCAACAAATTCAGAGCCGATTGCTGCACCGGAAGGATCTCACACATTTGTTGCAACTGCAGGTCAATAGCAGCAGCCATCGTATCGGCCGAAACCAGTTCTTCAGTGTTCAGCGGCCGGCCAAAATCGACATAAATACGCCCCTTGGCCCCGGTCAGCCCCAGCAGGATGCTGCGCGTATCTTCATCATCGCTTTTTTCATAACGGCCGGTTTCTGCACGGGTAACCAGCTCCTGTGCTTTCTGTACATCACAGGGGTCCCATTCATACTGAATAGACACCGGCACCGGACACATGGCTGTCATCGTCGCGGTAAAATCCTCACCGCGCTCACGGCCATTAAGCGCCAGCATTTTAAGTACCGCAGTATCGGTTCTGTCGATGCCATCTTTGGCGCGCCCTTCGCGCTGGGCAATCCAGACGGAATGACCGCTCTCAAGCGAGCTGCGGATATAGGCAGATAGCTTTTGTAATTCACGCAGTTTTTCACGTTTATTGGCAATGCTGCGCTTAACCACAAAACTTTTGTTAAGACGCATAATATCGGCAACATCCGGGTGCCCCAGCAGATTATCGCCAATCGCAATCCGGCTGGTCGGCCAGCCGGCGTGATGCAGACTGTAATTAATCAGA
The DNA here is from genome assembly GCF_002335285.1 of Thalassolituus sp. UBA2009. Lineage (NCBI taxonomy): Bacteria > Pseudomonadati > Pseudomonadota > Gammaproteobacteria > Oceanospirillales > Oceanospirillaceae > Thalassolituus > Thalassolituus sp. UBA2009. The sequence continues at coordinate 11,254 of NZ_DDCJ01000127.1, read as the reverse complement.
GTCGGATCCATGGCAATGTCTTTGTGGTTGGAAATCCACAGATAGCTTTTGTCCGCCGATAAATGTTCCAGCCCCCGGACCACAATTTCATCGGTTGATTTTTCCAACAGCCCCGCAATCCACGGAGCCAGCCAACGCTGAAAGGCTTCAACGGTCTGAATATGTGCAGTACGACGGCGCAGATACCAGCCAGCCAGAGGCAACAATGCCTGTCTGAGCCAGGAAGGCAACGCGGGAAAACGATATTTAACCAATGCGTGCTGCAGAGTTCTGGCGTGAGTCAGACGCTGAATAACACGCCTGACTTCATCGTCATGATAAGGGCGGATATCGGAATATAGATCCTGCATGTAGTCTCACTGTTATCGGGGCAAAAATAAAACCAATCCACCCGCTGATCGTGGCTGGCACACCAGATCGCCAACCCATTGGCTTGTTAAGAATTCGGGCGGATTAGTATATCCTATCGTCCCCTGCTTAAGATAACGACCAAGGTTAAAGCAAATGATTGATGAATGGGTGCCATCGACCGAAGGTTCGGCCAAGATCAGCGCGTCAGAGTTACAACAATGTCTGGCAGTAACAGCGCTCATGGCCGGCGACAGCTCCCAGGCTGAGCAACAGCTGGGTGAAGATACCGTTAAAACGCTGCGTTCCCATATACAACTCACCGAGGAGCAGTGGCAGCCGGCTCTGGAAACCTTCAGTGCAGATGAGCTGTTTCAGCTGGCAACCTTTTTTACGCTGGCAGAAATGAAGTTCAGTGGCTGGCAGTGCGGCGCTAAGAACCCGGCAATCTGGATTTTCCGCACCCTGAAAAGGAATGGTCAGCTGCCGGAAAAAGACGCAATCCGTCATCTGAAGAGCCTGACCGATAACCGCTACATACCTTATGGCAGCGCACTCTGATCCGGATAGAGAAAACCACATAACGCCTGACGCAACTCCTCCAGGCGGATGGGTTTTGATAAATAACCATTCATCCCGGCTTGTTTACAGGCCGCTTTCTGTTCAGCCATAACATCCGCCGATAATGCAATAACAGGAATCTGCCGGCGTTGCGCCAGGCTGCGTATCTGCCTCGTTGCCTCCAGCCCATCCATAACCGGCATATGGCAATCCATCAGCACCAGATCGAACTCTTTTTGGCGGTACAGTTCAACCGCCTCCTGCCCATTAGCCGCAAGCGTGACCTCACAACCCAGCCGGACCAGCATCTGGGTAGCGACTTTCTGATTCACAATATTATCTTCGGCCAGCAGTACACGGATGCCCTGTAACTGCCCCGGGTCGGGTGAATGTTCCTGTAACTGACGGCCGAAGCGGGTAATCAATTGATGGTTATTGTTTTCATCAAACAAGCGCAACAAGAGCTGCTGTAAGTGCTCCTGGCTGATCGGCCAGTCCCAGAATGCATTAATCCCCTGTGCCAGCAAATCCGCTTCCGGCACCGGCACGTTGTCTGCAGCCGTTACCGCAAGGCGGGTGCCCCCCTCGCTCAGACTGGCGGTAACTCCGTCCCGATAAAGGCTAAACAAACGATAAGGCAGAACCAGAATATCGGGTCTGGCATCTTTCAGGGCATCAAGCAGATCTTCAGCAACAGAAAACTCTCTGACCGTTATACCCAGCCGGCGTACGACCGATACCAGTAATGCACGATTAATCCGGGCCTCATCACAGACCCAGAGCGTGCCGCTATGAATATTGGTATCCGGCTGATGCTGGCCTGATGGCAGATCACTGGCCGCAATCGTCAGATTGAGATCAAGCCAGAAGTTTGACCCCAGCCCGGGCGAGCTGATTACCCCGACCTTGCCATGCATCAGCGTCGCCAGACGACGGCAAATGCTTAAACCAAGCCCGGTACCACCGACCAGCGTTGACAGACGCCCATGCGCGACACTGTATTCATCAAACAACTGCAGAGCCCGGTCTGCGGCGATGCCAATACCGGAGTCCTCTACCGAGAAACGCAGCAACACCTGGCTGAACTGGCGCCGGACCACAACCAAGCGCAGCAGAACATGGCCCTGCTCGGTAAACTTCAGTGCATTAGTGAGGTAATTCATCAGAATCTGGCGGATTCTGATGGCATCACCAATGACATAGTGCGGTACCGAATCCTCTACAAAGAACTGCAAACTCAGGTTTTTTTCCCGCGCTCTGGCGCTCATCATGGCAATCAGGCTGTCGATCATTTCACGGATATTGAAACTTTCTTCTTCAATCGTGAGCTTATCGGCGTCAATTTTGGAAATATCGAGAATATCGTTAACGATAGTCAGCAGGTGTTCTGAAGATGATTGAATAATACGCACAAAGCCCATTTGCTCAGATGACAAAGGTGTTTGCTCAAGTAAGGAAACCATACCCAGCAGCCCGGTCATCGGCGTACGGATTTCATGGCTCATACTGGCCAGAAAGCGGCTTTTGGCCACATTCGCTTCTTCCGCCTGTTCTTTTTCTGCAGTCAGAATATCCCGCGCAAGCTTCTGCTCAGTAACATCGGTACTGATCACCAGCAAACTCTGCAAATCGCGGTATAAACTCAGCGGAATCAGCTGATTATGGAGATAGTTAATACGGCCCTGCGGATCGCGCAGAGTAATATCAAAGGATTGAGGGGAGTGGTTCCTGATCGCTGCTTCCAGGCTCTGCGTAAACCGGATAGCCTGATCCTGCGGCAGGAAATCGACCGATGATTTGCCGGCAACATCTTCCAGAGTAAAGCCATCAAACAGATGGTTAACATCCAGAATACGGCCTTCACGGTCAATTTCGGTGATAACGTCAGGCAGGTGTTGCCAGAGAATGCGGAAGCGCTGAGCCGAGGCAAGGTTTTCTTTTAACTCCCGCCGCAGACGCCAGCACCAGCTGGCCAGCCAGAGAACCAGTAAAACCAGCAGAAGCGTTAATCCCAGTAACGCAGAAAAAGTCATAGCTCCCTCTCCGGACAGGTCTCAGTCCTTTGTGACCCAGAGCTTCACTATGCAGCAGCGTCACCCGTCAGAAATGCCAACAGAGCTTGCTGATCTCTGGGCCACTGGTAGCTCAGCCAGCCATCCTTTGCCGGTTTCTCCGGTTCGTGGCGACTGATCAGCAGATACAGGGTTTCACGGGATTCACTGTCGCGCATAAGGCGGGCAACCGAATCCTGAGCAGCTGCAGAATTTACAGCAATGGCTCCCGGCTGATGTTCGGCAATCAGGAAACCAAACTGAATCGGGTCAGTGGTCACCAACGGCTCCCAGCCTGCACGCCGGACAAAAGAAGCCACATCGGCGGAAAAATCTTCTGCATCAGCCAATAACACCAGCGTTCTTACTCCCAGCGATAAATCACCGGGCACCGGCATATTATTATCCTGCAGAAACGTAATAAAACTGCTCACCGGAATACGGTTATCTCCGCGCCCCGGCAGCTTATAGGCATCCAGGTGACCGCGTTCAATCCAGCGAATAACGGTACGGAAATTCACGCCGCAGTATTTCGCCACTTCTCCGGTTGTTAAGGCCTGTTTTTCCCTCACAGCATTATCTCAAGTCAGCAACTACACTGGTTTCAGTATAGATAGCCTTTCGCCAATGCAAGGAGAAATGAGCAAATTGCGACATTCCCCTGCCTCACCCCGGGCAGAGCCATACATAAAGCAGAAGCAGGATGCTACAGTAGCTTGGGCTCAGGACAGACTCAGGCCATGTTAAACCGCCAGGAGAAAAAGAATGCAAAGGAACGTCTTACTCGTCGATGATGAGGCCGGCATTATTCAGGCCATCCGCCGTATGCTGCGTGCAGAGCCCTTTCATATCCACGAGGCCAGCAGTGGCGATGAAGCCCTTGCCATCCTGCAGCGCTATGACATTGAATTGCTGATCACCGATTACAAAATGCCGGGAATGGATGGCCTGACCCTGTGCCGGAAAGCACGTGAAATTTCTCCCGCCACCTATCGCCTGCTGCTGTCTGGCCAGGTTGATTACAGCGCCCTGCGCAGCGCCTGGCAGCAAGGCGATGTTCACCGTTTTGTCGCCAAACCCTGGGACAACCTGTTACTCGGTATCGATATCAAAGAAGGTCTGAAGCAGCACGATTTACTGAAAAACCTGCAACAGGTCAGTCAGGCGGTACAAACCGAACAGGCAATGCTGCTGACTGACAACAACTGGATTGTACGCATGGCCAGCCCGTTACTGTGCGAGGCCCTGCAATGTGAAGAAAGCGATCTGCTGGGTATTAATCTCTTTGCCCATGCGCTGTCCTCGATGCCCGTGACACTGGAAACCGACGTAACCCGTCAGGTAGAACAGCAGCAGACCTGGCTTGGCCACTTCAACCTTACCGGCCCACGGCAGCTGAACCTGCCAGCCTGGATGGCAATCACCCCGTTAGGCAGCCAGTACCGGTTGTGCTCCTGCAACTTTGTAACGTCCGACCAGTCTCCGCAACGCGATCTTAAAGACGAGCTGCAACGCTACTCCGGCGAGCACCACCTGCAACGCCTGCAACAGGCGGCAGACGATGCCCGTACCGAGCCACAGCTGATGGTGGTCGCGCTGCCAGAAGAAGTAAGCCATAAAGATCTGTCATCCATCTGCTACGAGCGCCTGCAAGCCGCAACAGATGACCTTTACGAGATTTACTCACCACAACCACATACCTTTCTGATTCTGCTGCCGGCGTCGGTATCTGCGGAACAGATTGAACGGCTGAGCCAGAATATTCAGCAGGATTTTAATGAGAGCGTCAGCTTTCAGGGACAACCAATTCTGCTGCAACCACAGATCAGCATCGAACAGAAACCCGCAGGCATCGCTCACTGGGATGACTGGCTGCGCCGCCGCCTGGGCCTGCCGGCGACCAGCGGAAAAGAACAACCGCGTACGACCACAACCACACCGGTTGCGGATCAACATCACGCCAGCAGCCAGTTCCGGGCTCTGCCGGTCTTTAACCAGCAGGGAACACTGACTGCACTGCAGGCTCCGGAAGCCAGTACCTACAATGAATCCGGCTGGGTTGCCTGGTTCAGAGCCATCGGCAATATCTGGCAGCAACACTTTGATCATGAACTGCACATTATTATGCCTGCAGCTGAGCAACCGCCAGCCAGTGTCAGGGCCTTTGTCAAAGCCCTTGCTGAAGCCCGTCAGCGGCTGCCCCTGCAATGCCATATCATCCTCGGCGAAGACTGCATTCTCAGCCAGGATGAAGCCGATCTTAACTGGCGTGACGAACTGCGCACCCAGCAGTGTCAGCTGTTTATTGCCAACTTCGGCCGCAGCTTCCTCAACTCCCGCCAGATACTGTCATTGCCGATTCAGGGCGTCAGTCTGGCTCCGGAATTCCTCATTCATATGCGCAACAGTAAGTCTCTGCCACAGAGCCGCCGTCTGCTGCAGCGCATTCACGATCATGAGCTGATCATTTACGCTCCCGGAATGGATAATACCGAAGCCCTGGCTTCGGCCCATCAGAGTAATGTCGACTGGTTATCCGGATCGGTATTATCGCGCGAGCTGAGCGCCGACCAGCTGCAATGGTTCTCGCCCAGCGCAGAACTGGGCTGAATGATGCAGAACTTTTCTGCAATCCCGTGTGGGTAGCGGGTTATTCAGAGGCTCCTTGGGTTATGATAGGCTCCTGTTAAAAGGAGCCCGTTGTGAATAAAGATCAAGCCTACCACCAGATTGCCCTCGCCTGCCTGAAAGCCCTGCGTACCCCAGCCGGTGCCAGCGCCGAAGACCCGGTCAAAGAGCTGTATTCTGTTATCGATAACGCCTTCGAAAGTCAGTTTGCCCTGTTGGTTGCGGAACTCGAAGACAGCAAGCACCGTCTCAACCAGATTCAACAGCTGGATCCGCAACGCCATACTCTGGCGGATGCGCAGGCCATCATTCATTACAACGGAACTGCACACTAGGGAGCAGGCATGTTATCGCCACGTTATTGGACGTTTTTATTCATCGTACTGGGCGCAATCGTATTTTCTATGATTAAGTTTTCCGCCGGACCCGAACTGATCGTCAGCCCGGCTGACACTTTTAATTACCGTTATCTGACTCTGGATAACGGTATGAAAGTGCTGCTGGTCAATACCCCCAATGCCGACAAAGCCGCTGCCGCCGTCAGCGTCGATGCCGGCAGTGGCGATGACCCCAAAGGCCGTGAAGGCCTGGCTCACTTCCTTGAGCACATGCTGTTCCTCGGTACCGAGCCTTACCCGGAAGCCGGTGAATATCAGGCTTATATCAGCCGTCATGGCGGCAGCCATAACGCCTTTACTGCCCACAGCCAGACCACGTATTTTTTCGATATCGATAACAAAGCCTTAAGCGGTGCACTGGATCGTTTCGCGCCGTTTTTTATCTCGCCAACCTTCGATGAAGCCTACGTTGAGCGTGAGAAAAACGCCGTTCATGCCGAATACAGCTCTAAACTGAAAGACGATTTCCGCCGTATTTATTCCGCCGAAAAACAGGCGATGAATCCGGATCACCCATACGCATCCTTTGCCACCGGTAATCTCGATACCCTGTCCGACCGTCCTGACAGCAAAACCCGCGACGAGTTACTGGCCTTCTACAACAGCCACTACTCTGCCGATCGCATGACTCTGGTACTGGCTGGTAAATACGAGCTGGATCAGCTGGAAGCCTGGGCAAAAAGTCATTTTTCTGCAGTGCCAAAGCGTCAGACCGTAGCTCATGTTGCTAATCCGCCCCTGTTTATTCAGGGCCAGTTGCCACTGGATATGAACATTGAGCCGGTGAAAGAAATCCGCCGCCTGCAGTTCACCTTCCCGATGCCGGAAACCCAGTCGCTGTATGCCTATAAACCGGTACAGATTCTGTCAAACCTGATCGGCCACGAAGGTGAAGGCAGCCTGCTGGCGTTCCTGAAAGAGAAAGGCTGGGCCGAAGGTCTGAGCGCCGGTCGCTCACTCAGCACTCAGGACGAAACCACACTGGTGGTGCAGATTCAGCTGACCAAACTGGGCCTGCTGTATACCGAAAACATTACCCAGGCGCTGATGCATTACATCGACCTGCTGAAGCAACAGCCGCTGCCGCAATACCTGCTTACCGAGCAGCAGCAACTGAGCGACCTGTCATTCCGCTTCCAGGAACAGAGCCGCATCAGTGATTACGTGTTACGCCTGAGCAGCAACATGCTGGTGTATCCGGCTGAAGACATTATCTACGGCGATTACCGCTGGCAGCCAATCAGCCAGCAACAGCTGCAGCCTTATCTGGATGCGTTATCCGCCAGTAACATGCTGCGCACCCTGATCGCCCCACAGATAGCCACCGAAACCATCGACCCATGGTACGGCACCGCGATCCGTATCCGCCCCGGCGATTACCGCGCCGATGCGGTGACCACTGAGGGTCTGGCAAGCCTGACCCTGCCGGCACCGAATCCGTTTATTCCGACCGACTTTACCCTGCACGCAGACAGCACCCAGGCGACTCCAGAAAAACTGATCAGCGAACCCGGCCGTCTGCTGTGGTATTACCCGGAGCATGAATTCGCCATGCCGAAAGCCCGGGTGATGGTGCAGCTGCAACAGGCCAGCGTACAGAATTCCGCGCGTCAGCGGGTACTGGCGCAGCTGTACAGCCGCACCGTTAACGAAGCGCTGAACACCTACAGCTATCCGGCCTATCTGGCCGGTCTGAATTACAGCCTCAATGCCTCCGGCCGAGGCCTGGAACTGGCGCTGGGTGGTTATCAGCACAAGCTGCCGGAACTGCTGAAGCGCGTTCTCAGCGAAATGAACAGCATCAACCTGAGTGAAGAAGACTTCGGCCGTTACAAAGCCTCGCTGCAGCGCACTCTGGAAAATCAACTGAAGAACAAGCCGTTTGAACGTGAACTGGCGGTGCTGAAAAACTGGCTGTACGAACCAAGCTTCGATCAGGCCGATCTGCTGCAGGCCTTGGCCGCAGTCAGCCGTGAAGACGTTATGCAATACGCCACCACCTTCAAGAACGAACTGGCCGTGCAGATGTATGTTCATGGTCAGCTGAGCAAAGCTCAGGCACAGGAGCTGGCCGCCATTGTTGACGCTCAGTATCCGGCCAAAGCCGCTCAGGTCGCTCTGCCACAACTGCTGCAGATTCCGGCCGGCCAGTACCAGAAAAACCTGACACTGGATCACCAGGACACCGCCATCGTGCTCTACGTGCAGGGCCAGGAAGGCAGCGACCGCAACCGTGCACGCTACGCCCTGCTGGGTCAGATTCTCAGTGCGCCTTACTACCAGACCATGCGCACCGAACAGCAGCTGGGTTATATCGTGTTTGCCACGCCATTCCCGCAGCAAACCATTCCGGGCCTGGCCTTTATCGTGCAGTCACCGGAAGCGTCCCCACAGGCAATTCTCGACAGCAGCCTGAGCTTTTTCAGCAACTTCGAACAGCAGCTGGGCAGCATGTCGGAGGAAGAATTTAACTCCTACCGTCAGGGCCTGAGCACTCTGCTGCTGGAAAAACCGAAAAATATGGCGGAAAAAGTCGCCCGCTTCTGGCGTGATATTGAAGTGCAGCGCTACAGCTTCGACACCAACGAAGCCATCGCCGCCGAGGTGAAAACCCTGAGCCAGGACGAAGTCCGTGCTCTCTACCAGAATGCCATTCTGGAACGTGGCAAGCCCTGGCTGCTACTGACCCAGGGCGGCGCAGTACAGGACTGGCCAGCGCTCGACAGCCTGCAACGCGAACAGCTGTCACGCTTTACGCTGCAGCCTGCCGGTCTGGCAGACAGCGCTCAGTAAGCCTTTACTGATTTAAAAGCCCGCCATGATCTGTGACATTGCGGGCTTTTTTATGTCTGGCGTACTTTACCCTTTACCTGTCAGACGATAATCGCGAGTCTGACGCTCTGGTTCTTTTTACTGAGTAAAGCCACATGATGAAAAATGCCTTTATCACCGGTGCAGCCTCCGGCATTGGCCGCGCCACAGCCGAAACCCTGTACGCTCAGGGCTGGAGTCTGGGTCTGGCGGATATTAACGAACAGGCATTAAAGGAAATGACTCTGGGCTGGGATGAGCAGCGCGTACGCTGCTACGCCCTCGATGTTACTAATCCCGGGCAGTGTGCTGCGGTGATCGGTGAATTTGCCGCACAGCATGACAAACAGCTGCGCCTGCTGTTCAACTCCGCCGGTATTCTGCAGATTGACCGTTTTGAAGACGTCAGCAGCCAGCGCCACCAGCAGATTTTCGATATTAATGTGATGGGCACTATCCACTGCTGTCAGGCCGCCTTCCCCTACCTGCGTCATACCAGCGGCGCTCAGGTGATCAACATGAGTTCCGCCTCGGCGACCTATGGCATTCCGCGGCTGGCCAGTTATTCCGCCTCCAAATTTGCCATCAGCGGCCTGACCGAAGCCCTGGAGCTGGAATGGGAAGAGTACGGCATCCGTGTCTGCGATGTGATGCCGCCTTTTGTCAGCACACCGATGCTGAATGAACAGGCCTCCGGCGCCCCGGTTCTGGATAAACTCGGTGTGCATCTGAACGCCGAAGATGTCGCGCGAACCATTCTGCAGCAGATAGAACAGCCTAAGACCCACCGCGCCGTCAGTCTGCAATTTGCCCTGACCTACGCCGCCAGCCAGCTGCTGCCACGGGCGGTTACCCGCGCCATTATCCGCTTTCTGAATAAAGGCTGAGTCGCCGCTGCGCCCGGAATTTCCGGGCGTTTTTTATTACGACGCTGTTTTGTGCCAGCGTATTTATTCCGGCCGCGGCAGATTAAACAACTCACCCAGCGCGGCATATTCACTGCCGCCCAGACGCGCCAGCGGGTTCAGCTCCGCAGCCCCGACCTGCAGGCGCGGCTCTTTGCTGAGAACAATATCGTCCGCCAGATACGCCGCCTCGGCCTGTAAAAACAGCACATGCTGCCCACCCGGTCCGACATCCACCTGCTGTTGCAGAGTACAGGCAAAAGCAACCGGCGCCTGGCTGAGGCGCGGCAGGGCTGATCCGGAAAAAGCTTCCAGCGCCAGAGCAGAACGCTCGACCTCACTGTCGCCATAGGCAAGCGTTGCCGAGCTGGCGTTCAGTGCCTGTAATTGTTCAACCGATGCGATGTGCAGCACACAACGGCCATCACGGGCCAGATTGGTAAAGGTATCTTTTTCGTCGCCGCCGGGCTTTTTACCCACAGAAACCACAAAGGTAGGCGGGTTGGCACAGACCGGCGCGAAGAACGAAAACGGCGCCAGGTTATAGGATGAGCCATCGTCATTTGCGCTCAGAATCCAGGCGATCGGCCGCGGCAGAACGGTCTGAATCAGCAGGTGATAACTCTCAACAGGGTTAAGGTCGGCAAAACGTAATTCCATGATGACTCCGTTATTGATCGGATTTACAACCGGGTGAATTATTCCCGCCAGCGGCGTGAAATACCAGACAACGGATAAGCACTGACGATACACCAACGCTCAGCACTGCGCCGCAGGCGTCACTGAGGTAACATAGCGCTCTGCTTCCGGAGGCTCCTATGTTTTCTGTTAACCGTTATTTCCCCCTGCTGGCCATCGCCGTCAGCGCCCTCGCCTGGTATGAACCGCAGCCATTGCTGGGGCTGAAAGACGCCATTGTGCCGCTGCTGACCATCGTTATGTTCTGTATGGGCCTGACCCTGCGCTGGGCGGATTTTCGCCGCGTCTGGAATAAACCACAGCCTATCGCTCTGGGAGTGTTGCTGCAGTTTACCTTAATGCCATTGATCGCCTGGCTGTTGGTACAGCTGCTGCAACTGCCGCCAGAGCTGGCGATTGGCCTGATCATTGTCGGCGCCTGTGCCGGCGGCACCGCCTCCAACGTGATGACCTATCTGGCCGGCGGCGATGTGGCGCTGTCGGTCAGCATGACGCTGATCTCCACCCTGTGGGGCGTGGTGCTGACGCCATGGCTGGTTGCCTTTTATTTGTCCGCTGAAATTGCCGTGGATACCCAGGCGATGATCATCAGCATCGCTCAGATTGTCTTACTGCCGATTGCCGGTGGCCTGTTGTGTAACCGCTTTCTTCCCCAGGTCGGACGCAGCCTGAACAGCCACCTGCCGGATATTGCCAGTGCCTTTATTCTCGCCATTATTGCCATCATCGTTGCCCTGAATGCTGACGAGATTGCCACCATGGGAGCACTCGCCGTTGTGGCGGTGATGCTGCATAACCTGCTGGGTCTGGCCGCGGCATATGGCATCGCGCGCTGGAATGGTCATACCGAAGT
>NZ_DDCJ01000165.1:0-3129 GCF_002335285.1 Thalassolituus sp. UBA2009 | reverse complement strand
GTGAGTATCTGCACCGGAGCTTTTGTGCTGGCGGCTTCGGGCATTCTGGAAGGCAGTCAGGCCACCAGCCACTGGGCGGTTACCGACTGGCTGCAGCAGCAGTTTCCCGCTGTTTTATGGCAGAAAAACGCCATGCTGACCCACGATGGCAACATCAGTTGCTCCGGCGGAGCCAGCGCCTATCAGGATATGAGCCTGCAACTGGTGCGCGATTATTTTGGTGAAAGTGTCGCCCTGCAGGTGGCGCGTACGGTGCTGATTGATTCCGACCGCCACAGCCAGTTGCAGTACAGCGGTTTTATGCCTGAGCGTCAGCATCAGGATGAACGTATTCTGGAAATTCAGGACTGGCTCGATCAGCATGGCTGTGAGCCTTTTAACCTCGCCGATCTGGCCGCGCAGATTCACCTCAGCGAGCGCCAGTTCAAACGCCGTTTTACCCAGGCCGTGCGGCAATCGCCGCTGGCCTATATTCAGGCTTTGCGTATGGAAAAAGCCCGGCAGGCGCTGAGCGGCAGCCGCCGTCAGGTTGAACAGATTGCACGAGCGTGTGGTTACGACGATGTGCGTTTTTTCCGCGAACTGTTCCGCCGCAGCACAGGTCTGACACCACAGGCTTACCGGCAAAAATTTGCTCGTTGGCAGCCGTAATAACACCGGTCAGAATAGAAACAATCAACACGCGAAGGATCACCATGAATAACACCACCACAGCCACACCCCTGCGCCAGCAATTTATAGAGGAAGCCAAACAACGGCTGCTGACGATGTTTAACAACAGCAAACAACGCATTAAAGCCACCGATGCTGAACGCTTCCGTTTGCAGGGTTTTATGCAGGCCGGTGTTTTTCTCGGATTAAGCAGCAACAGCGAGTTGAAGCAGTTAATGGAAGAGATGCACCAGCAGGTATTTTCTATGAGTATCCGCGAGCGTCGTCTGCAGCAGGAAGCCGGCCGGATAGCCGAAGGCATTGATTACAGCCTGTACGACCAGCCGACCTACAGCCGCTGAGTGCTTCGCCGCTCAGTAGTGCAACGTAACCCCTTCCTGCGGTAAATCCAGCTGGTAGTCTTCACCAGCACTGGCCTCCGCCAACACACTGATTGGCTCCAGATACAGCGCATAACTGGAATGATGAATGGGTAACAGGCGCTCAGGCTGCAGCGCCCGCGCCATATCCACCACATCAGAAGCCCCCATGCTGATCTGTCCCAGCGGGCCGGGAGTCCCTACCCGGCCAAGATGCGGAACAAGAATATCCAGCGCCCCACGGCTATCAGCCAGCGTCTGCACCTGAGTCAGCACAGCACCAACCGGCATAGTGTCACCCGTCCAGTACAAACGCTTGCTCCAGCTTCCCTGAGAAAATTCCAGCCAGTAGCTATTGCCGGCCCCCAACAAGGTATCAATAGCGGGATCTGCCGAATGGTGTGCCGCAACCGCAGTAATGCGTATATGACCGGCACCGGCCTGATATTCCAGGCTCTGCTGCCAGGCCAGACTCTGCGCGGCCGTAAAGCCTTTCGCCTGCAGTGCGCCAAGATCATGTTCCGGAACAAGCAGCGGCAGACCTTTATCCAGCTGGCTTTGTGCCTGCTGATCAAAATGATCTTCGTGAGCATGGCTGAGCAACAGCAGATCCAGCTGGCTGAGATCGGTCTCCGGCAGCGGCGTTAAACGGGCATGTTGCTTAATGTTCGGCCCGTGCTTCAGGTCAAAGGGCTCGTTCGGATCGCCCATAATAAAGGCCTGCTCACCACTGCCCAGCATCGGGTCTGTCAGCAGACGAAAACCATTAAATTCCAGCAGCATGGTCGGGCCGCCCAGCCAGGTAATACTGACCTGCGGGGGAGAGCTGAACGTGTCAGCCTGCCCGGTTCTAGACTCTGCGGCCAGCAGATCAGCCGCGCCCAGCAAAAGGCTCAGACACAGCGCAGTAAGGTAGTGGTGCATAACGATTTCTCCGGTTGTTTATCAGTGCAGCGGAGAATATCATCGCGTTTTATCCACATAATCAGGCCCAATATTGATGGTCTGTCCTGGATTTCGGGATAGTGAAAAACTTAGAGCACATTCAGACCTTTATTGAGGTCGCCAGCAGCGGTAGTTTTGCCGAAGCCAGCCGGCGTCTGGCGGTATCGACATCCGCAGTCAGCGCCCGGGTTCAGGCACTGGAAAAGCACCTCGGCGTGCGGCTGCTTAACCGCACCACCCGCTCCGTCGGCCTGACCGATGAAGGCCGCCTGTACTTCAGTCGCTGCAAAGAAGTTCTGGATCAACTGCTGGATCTGGAAGACAGTCTGATCCGCCCGCAGGATCTGACCGGCCGCATCAGAATCAGTGTTCCCCTTGATCTGCCCATGGCCCCGCTTGCCGCTCTGCTGCAGGCGTTCAGTGCCCGCTATCCCAAACTCAGTGTTGAGGTGCACAGCACCGATGAAACCGTCGACTTTATTAACAGCCAGGCAGACGTTGCTATTCGCGGACGGGCGCCGGGCTCACTGAGCCTGATTGCGCGTAAACTGGGCGATGTACAGCTGGGCTTTTTCTGCGCGGCCAGCCACCCCGCCCGGAACGAAACTCCTGTTAACTGGCAGCATTACCCAATCGCAGACCCGCTGAATATCCGCCCACTGTTAACCACTGACCTTAACTGGCGCGAAAGCCAGCTGCAGACCCACAACCTGACGCTGGCCAAACAGCTCTGCCAGCAGGGTCAGAATCTGGCCATACTGCCGGTTGGCTTTTGCGCAGCGGAAGTGGCCGCCGGAACCTTGCAGGCCCTGCCCGACCCGGCCGGATTGCCACTGCTGCCACTCTTTCTTGTTTATCCCGCACGTAAACACATGCCCAACCGGGTGCGCGTATTTATCGACTTTTTTCTGCAACACCAGCAGGAATTTCCACTGATCTGATGCCGCTCGCTATCCTGCCCTGATTAACCCTGGACAAGCCGTATAAGACAGGGCATACAAAGTGGCTGCACGCAGAGAAGACACCTTCAGGCGACAAGAGTCTGGCCGCTGCACGGTGCCCAACAGCAACAATAAACATAACAACAGGCCGCAACGGGAGACTGATCTTCCCCCGTTTTAACGGACACCAAAGTAAAACTGACGAGGAGTCC
>NZ_DDCJ01000134.1:0-11134 GCF_002335285.1 Thalassolituus sp. UBA2009 | reverse complement strand
AAAACAGCAGCTGAGGAATGCTGCAGTTTGGAGTGACATCCAGTCACTCCAAACTGTGGGACAGCAGTGGGCTCCGGCCGTTTTTTTTGTGCCTGCGATTCAGGCTGGCGGGGATATAAAACTGATCATTTGTTCAGCGTCTGGTGTTCTGTGGCCCGATTGTCTACAATGGCGGCCCCGCAGGAGAGTGGTGTGTTATTTGTCACTAAGCTGGCATTCAGCCGTACACCCGCCGAAGGCGCAAACTCCCATAAACGCTCAGGCTACCGGACTGCGGGTTCATTGATAGGCCATCTGGAGAGAGGCTGCACCTGATGCAGTCCACCGAAGGAGCAAGCCGGCGGACCATTCCGTACGGTTAAACTCTCAGGTACACAGGACAGGGGGAGGGGCACAGGTTACGCAGGAGTTCTGTGTGCTGACCACTGTCTATTTAATTGCTATTACCGCTGAAGCCATGTCCGGGGCGCTCGCCGCCGGTCGTCGTAATATGGATATGTTTGGTGTTGCCTTAATCGCCTTTTTAACGGCGCTGGGTGGTGGCACTGTACGTGATGTCCTACTGGGTAATTTCCCGGTTACCTGGACTCAGCATCCCCCTTATATTTATCTCACGGTATCCGCCGGTTTGCTGACCATGGTGGTTGCGCGTTTTATGCATCGTTTACAGCGTTTGTTTTTAATTCTTGATGCCATGGGCTTAGTGGCCTTTACCATTATCGGCTGCAATGTTGCGCTGAAGCTGGATTACAGTCTGCCGGTGGTGGTTATGGCGGGCATTATTACCGGTATTTTTGGCGGTATTCTGCGCGATATTCTCTGTAATCAGACCCCACAGGTGTTGTGCCACGAGTTATACGCCAGCGTTTCTTTACTGGTCGCGCTGCTGTATTTAACCTTGCTGCATTTTGGTGTGAACGAAAGCGTCACCATGCTGGCGGCTTTTTCCGTTGGTCTGGCCATGCGTCTGGCAGCGATCCGCTGGCGCTGGTCGTTACCGGTATTTTCCTATGCCCCTGAGCGCTGGCAGAACTGAAACATGCTGGCGTTATTGCCTTGCTAGCGCCGCGTTAGTGCAACAGCTTCCAGCTCAGCCAGACCACCGTCAGCAGCAGTATGGCGGTGGTTGATTGCCAGAACAGCAGAGGATCGCGCTCCATTAACGGTGGCTTCTGCTGACGCAAATAATCCTCAGCGGGCTGGTTCAGATTAAAAATAAATTCAGATAACTCCGCACTGCGTTTATGTGGCAGAGGCTGCAATGCTTTTGCCAGAGCGGTGTCGATCCACGGCGGTATGTTACGGCCAGGTATGGCCAGCGGGCGGTATTGCAGGCGTCGCTGCGCATGCACCGTCCGCGCTTTCGCGACGTTCAGACCATAAGGCAATTCGCCGCCGCTGAGCATTTGATAGGTGATGACGGCGAGAGAAAACAGGTCGGAATGCGTGCCGGTATAACCGTCGCAGAAATACTCCGGCGCCATATATTGAACGGTGCCCGGAAAAGGATTTTCCGCCGGAGACTGATGCGTTTCTGCCAGACCTGCAACCTGCACGGCACCAAAATCAATGATTTTTATGCAACCGTTAGCATCAATCATAATATTGTCGGGCTTTAAATCCTGATGCAGCATTTCCAGCCGGTGAAAAGCTCTTAAGCCTTTTGCTATCTGGGCGACGATATCCCGTACTTTAATTAAATCGGGCCGCGGGTTATCCAGCATCCACTGGCGCAGTGTCTGGCCTTCAATCCATTCCGTGGCGTTGTATAAATACTGCTTTGGCCGGTTGTTCTGTGCCGCTGCCAATACGCAGGGACTGTCGATGCGCCGGGCAATCCAGTCTTCCAGCAGAAAACGTTCAAGGCTGGCGCTGTCGGCCTGAATATCTGAGGCCGGAAATTTTAAAACGACTTTTTCACTACTGTCCTGATCGCGGGCCAGATACACATGACTGCGGCCACTGATATGCAAACGGCGCAGCAGGGTAAAACCATCGAATTCTGCGCCTTCATCCAGTACCGGTGGTAACGTCAGCTGCTGTAATTGCTGCTGCCATTCATTAATGTTGGTATCGGGCAGTGAGGTAATATATACCAGCTGAATGCTGATATTGTCGTCGCTGCCCTGGTTCAATGCCAGTTCAGCGAGTTGCTGTGCACAGAGTTCGAGACTATTTTCGCTGTTAATTTTCAGTGCTTGTGCAATGGCTTCTGTGATTTGTCCGTGGCTGACAAATTCATACAGGCCATCGGTGGCGAGAATAAAAACATCGCCGGCAGTCAGTGGCATGTTGTGGTAATCAATATCCAGCTGCTGGTCCATGCCCAGCGCGCGGGCTAAATAGCTTTGTTCGGCAGAAATCTGTACCCGGTGATCCTGGGTTAATTGCTCCAGCGAGTGTCCCTGCAGATGATAAACGCGGCAGTCACCGCAATGAAAAATATGCGCCTGAGTGGATTTCAGAATCAGCGCCGAAAAAGTACAGATATAGCCTTTATCCCGCTCCCAGGCGTACTGACTGCGCCGCGTCTGACTGTAAAGCCAGGAATTACTGGCCTGAATAACCCGTTGCGCTGATTTACGCACACTCCATACATCAGGGGTGCAGTAATAATCTTCAAGGAAACTTTTAACAGCAGCGGCGCTGGCAATCTGGCTGACATTACTGCTGCTGATACCATCGGCCAGAGCAATGGCAATACCCTTGCGTTCTTTCTGCAGGGTATCGGCAAGACAGGCGCCGTGAAAATCCTGATTAACGGCTTTGCGTCCGGCGCAGGAATACTGGCCAAGCTGAATACGGAGAGAGGACATAAATCATCGCTGCAGACTGTCAGCCATAAAACCCCGGCAAGCATTGCCAGGGTTTATGGCTGGTGTTTATGACCTGAGCTTTATAAAGCCCAGAATTTACATCTGTGGCTGAGCCTGGGTCTGTGCTGACATCAGCGCGCGTTTTTTGGCAGTACGGACGTGGGTGGCGTACAGGGTCAAACCGGTAAAGGCCAGACCACCCACCAGATTACCCAGTGCGGTTGGAATTTCATTCCAGATAAAATAATCCATTACCGAGAATTCACCACCCATAATCAGGCCGAACGGAAACAGAAACATATTTACAACGGAATGTTCAAAGCCCATAAAAAAGAACAGCATAATCGGCATCCACATGGCGATCACTTTACCGCTGACATTGGTGGAAATCATGGCGCCGACAACACCCATAGAAACCATCCAGTTACACAGCATGCCGCGGATAAAAATGGTAAACCAGCCGGCTGCACCGTATTGAGCGTAACCCAGAGTACGGGCTTCACCGATATGAGCAACTTTTTCAGCAATAGCACCGCCATCGGTGTTGTAGCCGTAGGTGAAAATAAATGACATCAGGAAAGCAACGGTTAACGCGCCACCAAAATTACCGAGAAAAACCAGTCCCCAGTTACGCAGAATCTGTCCCCAGGTAACACCAGGGCGACGATCCAGCCAGGCCAGCGGAGTCAGCATAAATACACCGGTGAGCAGATCAAAGCCCATCAGATAGAGCATGCAGAAACCAACGGGAAACAGAATGGAACCAATCAGATGTGAACCGGTTGCAACGGCAACGCTGACAGCAAAAACCGCTGCCAAAGCGAGAATGGCACCGGCCATAAAAGCGCGTACCAGTGTATCGCGGGTCGACATATAAATTTTTGCTTCACCGGCATCTACCATTTTGGTGGCAAACTCGGCAGGCATCAGATAAGACATAGCATTACCTCATTAACGTTTAAGAAATTTCTCAACAGCTGTCCGGAAATAAAAAACGGCGTCCCATCCACCTGCAGTATGCAAGCGGAGTGGACGCCGTTATCCGGAAATTCAGGTTGTGTTCCATATCGCCGTTGATGTGGAATGCAATATGTTCAGCAGAAGACGTGCCAGTTTTATTTTTTTGCTGCTCGCTGGCATTTATCCGGGTTTTTATCGTACATCCGGGTTGTTCTCTTTTTCAGTTGCCCCCTTTTTGCGCAATAAAAAAACAGAGTGCATCGTCCTGATTCATTTTCAGCAGGTCGCTGACGTCGGTCCGGTGAACACGTAAGATGGCTTTATTTATCATCACCGGGACTGCTATGTCGTTTATGTTGCTATCTGCGCTGGCCTGGTCGCTGTTCGATCTGGCGCGCAAAAAACTGACGGCTCATGCACAGCCGCTGACTCTGGCTATCTGGCTCAGTGCCGGCGTTACTCCGCTTTATCTGTTGTTGTGGTTGTCTCGGGGGGCGTCACTGCCGGAGGCGGGTTACTGGCTTCCGGGGCTGGTATCGCTGTTGGTATCAGCATTGGCCAGTGTCTGCTATATCAAAGCACTCAGTGTCGGCCGTATTGCCTTGCTGGTGCCGGTGCTGTCGTTTACGCCGGTTGTGGCAGCAGTGCTCAGCGCGGGTTTGCTGGGGGAGCGGTTAAGCGGGGTGCAGTTGCTGGCGATGCTGAGCATTGTGCTGGCGATTTTTCTGCTGCATTCGGGCTGGAATTTATTGCTCAGGCCAAAAGAAGCAGGTGCGGGTTTGGGGCTGATGCTGGTCGTCGCTCTGTGCTGGGGCACGGGCATTGTCTTTGACAAGATGGCATTGACATCGGCCACGGTCTTTTTTCACGGCCTGATTCAGAGTGCCGGCATGTGTCTGGTGTTATTGCTGGCCTATAGCGTTGATTCATTACGCCGCCGTGATCGTTTGTCTGTGCCGCGTTATTCCGGCCCATGGGGATTAATGGCGCTGGCTTTACTGGTGTTTGTGCTGGCGGTCAGCGGCCAGTGGCTGGCGGTAACGGAGATTCATCCGGGCATTGTTGAAACCGTTAAGCGTGGCGTCGGCATTATCGGTGCGGCCTGCTGGGGCGTGTGGTTGTTCGGTGAGAACGTAAAGCCGTGGCAACTGTTGCTGATGCTGCTGATCATTGTTGCCACGGCGGGTCTGGCGTTGTTCTGAGCCGGTGTCCTGTTCAGGGGCTGTCTGTAAGCTACTTTGCAGCTGGTGCTCTTCACCTTTGTAGTAACGTTCAACGCGAGGGTTCATTACCTTAAACCACAGTGGCGGAATCAGGGCCAGCACCACCATGGTGGCGTAACCACTGGGCAGCTGTGGGCTGACATCGTGATGGCGCAGTACCTGATAGCGACGCTTCGGATAAGCGTGGTGATCGGAGTGACGCTGCAGCTGGAACAGGAACAGATTGGTTAACAGGTAGTTGCTGTTCCAGGAGTGTTCGATATCCGGACGCTCGTAACGGCCATTGTCCAGCTTGCGGCGGTGCAGGCCGTAGTGTTCAACGTAGTTGATCACTTCCAGCAGGCTGAAGGCAAAGAAGCTCTGGGCAGCAAAGAAAAACACCCCCATCCAGCCCCACAAAGCTCCACATACCGCTGCCAGTAAAAGGCTGAAGCCATACCACCAGATCAGTTCATTACGCCAGCTGAACGGTGAGTGGCCTTTATGACGCAGACGTTTGGCTTCCAGTTTCCAGGCATTGAGAAAGTTGTGCAGATAAGCATGGGGCAAAAACTGATACAGGCTCTGACCGTAGCGTGAAGAAGATGCATCGGCCGGTGTGGACACATGCACATGATGGCCGCGTACGTGCTCAACCTTAAAGCCACCATAAGAAACGCAGGCCAGTAACAGACCACCGGTCCATTGCTCAAGTCTGGGGTCTTTATGAATCAGTTCATGACCGACATTAATGGCGACAATAGCGCCCACGGTGCCGAGAGAAAGTAACCAGCCGAGTTGTCCGACCCAGTTCAGCTCTGCGCTTACAAAAACGTGTCCGGCATAAAACAGAACCGCCAGCTGCATCGGCAGGCACAGCAGCGTCAGCAGGCGGTAAAAACGCTCTTCCGATAGCTTCGGTACTTCCCGTGTTTCATCCGGATTCACCGGGTCCTGGCCAATAATGTGGTCAAGGATGGGGACAATGCCGTAAACAAACAGCAACGGAAAGAAGGCGAGCAGGTTGGCGTAACCAATGTTTTGCCACAGCCATTGCGACAGTGGCAGCAGCAATGGCGGAACCACGACCAGCAGGTAGGCGTATTTTTTAAACGTCAGCATACGTGAGCCTGGTGCTTGTTCAGACATCGACATCTCCTCATGGGGTTGTTGTTATTGTTTGTAGGATTGTCGGACAATCTTTCAGTTATATCCGTCTTATTCTCTGGTCATTTGCGGTCAGCCTGCAGCGGAGCGGGAGTTGGTGGTACAGGCAATTGCGTCATTTCGGGTGATCCGTTGTCAATGTTGGCAGGATGGGCATCACCGGACGCAGGAATGCGCTGCAGACGCTATGGCATAGCCCGGTTGTGCAGCATTCTGTGCTAATATCGCCGCCGGTTTTTTTATCAGTATGGAACAGACCCCGATGAGTTTTTCTGCGCCTGAAAGCCTTTCCGAACAGATTGCCCGCTATCTGGCGCAACGTATTATTCAGGGGCAGCTGACATCCGGTGAGCGTATTCAGGAAACCCGCGTGGTCAGTGAGCTGGAAGTCAGCCGTGGCTCGGTGCGTGAAGCCCTGCTGATACTCGAAAGCCGCCATCTGATTGATATTCTGCCGCGCCGTGGTGCCGTGGTGACCACGCTGACCGAACAGGGCGTTAACAGCCTGTACGATCTGTACATCGACCTGCTGACGATGCTGGCACAGCGGGTTGCGGAAAACTGGACCGATAACAATATCCGGCCGTTGCTGGCACAAGTGCAGATTATTCAGGAACTGCAGCAAAGCGAAGACAAAGTCGCCTTTGTTGAATCCGGTTTTGTTCTTATGCGCATGGCATTTGCTATCGCCGGTAATCAGTATCTGGCGGAAGTGTTGGAAGATCTGCAGCCAGCGCTGCATCGCACCTATGCGCTGGCGATCCGCCGCTCGCCGCAGGAAACGGAGTACGCCGCGCGCTTTTTTGCCGGTTTGATGGATGCCGTGTTAAAACGCAATCTGCGGGCCCTGCCGGGATTACTACAGAACTATGGCCAGCACCAGCGCGAACTGGTACTGGCAGCGATGGCTGAGGAGGCCTGAACATGCGCTTGAAAGCCATCAAACTGGCCGGCTTTAAATCTTTTGTTGACCCGACCACCGTGCCGTTCAGTACCAATATGACCGGCATCGTTGGCCCTAACGGTTGTGGTAAATCCAACACCATCGATGCGGTGCGCTGGGTAATGGGCGAAAGCTCAGCCAAATACCTGCGTGGCGATGCCATGACCGACGTTATTTTTAATGGCTCGTCCGAGCGTAAACCGGTCAGCAAGGCCAGTGTTGATCTGATATTCGATAACAGTGACGGCACCCTGCGTGGTGAATATGCCGGTTATGCCGAAGTCAGTCTGCGTCGTCAGGTGACCCGCGATGGTCAGTCGACCTATTTCCTGAACGGAACCAAATGCCGCCGTAAAGACATTACCGATATCTTCCTCGGCACCGGCCTTGGTCCGCGTTCCTACGCCATTATCGAGCAGGGCATGATCTCGCGCCTGATCGAAGCCAAACCGGAAGAGCTGCGGGTGTATGTGGAAGAAGCGGCCGGTATTTCCAAATACAAAGAGCGCCGCCGCGAAACCGAAAACCGCATGCGCCGCACCCATGAAAACCTCGAACGCCTGCAGGATATCCGTCAGGAACTGGAGCGGCAGTTATCCCATCTGCAGCGTCAGGCCCAGGCGGCAGAAAAATACAAAGAATTAAAAACCCAGGAACGCGAGAAAAAGGCACAGTTGCAGGCCCTGAAGTGGCAGGCGCTGGATGCCGATTACCGCGTTCGCGAGCTGAAAATCGCCGAACATCAGACCCAGTTCGAAGCCCATATGGCTGAACAGCGTGCCGCCGATGCCGAAATCGAAGGCCTGCGTCTGGAGCATCAGGAAAAAGGTGATCTGTTTAACAGCGCGCAGAGCAAATACTACGAAGTAGGTGCTCACATTGCCCGCCATGAGCAGAAGCTCGAGCATCAGGCGCAGATGGCGCTGCAGCTTGATCAGGATATGGCGGAAGCGGAAAAGGCCATCCTTGAAACCGAAAAATCGCTGGAAGAAGACCAGCTGGCGCGCGAAGCCGTCGGTGAAGAACTGATGCTGCTGGAGCCGGAGCTGGAAATGCTGCTGGCCGGTGAAGAAGAATCCGCCGCCATGCTGCTGGAGGCCGAAGAAGCCCAGAGCCGCTGGCAGGACGCCTGGGACAGCTTTACCCAGCGCGCCAGTGAGCCAACCCGTCAGGCAGAAGTGGCACAGACCCGCATTCAGAACAGTGAGCAGCAGCTTACCCGTCTCGACCAGCAGATTCGTCGTCTGGAAGAGGAACTGCAGCAGCTGAAAGACAACCCGGAGCTGGAAGAAATTCAGCTACTGGCCGAAGAAGTCAGCGAACAGGAACTGGCCGCCGACAGCCAGCAGGAACGCCTCGACAGTCTGCAGGAGCAGGTAACCGCCGGTCGTGAACAGCTGGAACAGCAACGCCGTCAGCTGGATGAAGGCAAGGCGCAGTTACAGCAGATGCTGAACCGCAAAGCCACCCTCGATGCCTTGCAGAAAGCCGCCTTAGGGCAGGGCTCAGAAGCCGTCAGCCACTGGCTGGAAAGCCATCAGCTGGCGCGTAAGCCACGTCTGGCCGAGCAGCTGCAGGTCGAAAGTGGCTGGGAGCGGGCGGTTGAAACCGTATTGGGCGATTACCTGCAGGCGGTGATGATCGATCAGCTTGATCCGGCACAGCACTGGCTCGGCAGTTTTAAAGAAGGACACCTCAGTTTATGGCAACAGGGACAGGGTGCTGCTGCGGTTAACACGGGTGCTGCCGGTACGCTGGCGGCCAAAGTGCAGAGCCGTCAGGACGTCAGCGGCCTGCTGGCCGGGGTTAAAGTGGCCGATGATTTGGCCTCTGCGCTGGCAGCGCGCGGCAATCTGGCCGCCCATGAATCCATTATTACCGCCGATGGTATCTGGCTTGGCCCTAACTGGTTGCGTGTTGCCCGCGCCGCTGACGGTGAGGGCGGCGTACTGGCCCGCCAGCAGGAACTTGAGGTTCTGGAAGATCAGATTGAAGAACTGGATATTCAGGTCGAAGAGTGGGATGCCGATCTGGATGCTGACCAGCTTAAGCTGCGCTCACTGGAGCAGCAGCGTGAAACCGCTCAGCGTGAACAGCAGCAGGTCAGCCAGAAGCTGATCACCCTGAAATCCCAGTTGTCCGGCAAACAGGCGCGTGCCGAGCAGTTTGCCCTGCGCAGCGACAAACTGAATCAGGATATCAGCGAAGCCAGACAGTTACAGGCACTGGAGCGCGAAGCTCTGGAAGAGTTGCGTCTGACCTGGCAGGAAGCGATGAGCGCCATCGACGATGATACCGATGAGCGCGAACGTCTGCAGGCCGAGCGCAACCGCGTACAGCAACTGCTGGAGCGGGCGCGCATGGAATCTCGTCAGCATCAGGACAAGGCCCATCAGCTGCAGCTGAAAGTGCAGACCCTGAAGAGCCGTGAGCAGGGCTTACAGCAGGCGATCGAACGACTGGCCGCACAGATGCAGCGCCTGCGCGAACGTAAGCAACAGATTCTGGATAACCAGAACCGCGATCACAGCGCCGATCTCGACGAACTGAAAGCGGAAATGGAAGAACTGCTGGAGCGTCGTCTGAACGCCGAGCAGATTATGTCGGCTGCCCGGCATGCGCTTGAAGCGGTGGATGCCCGCCTGCGTGAGCTGGAACAGGCCCGCGCCGATGCTGAAAAGAAAGCGCTGGATGTGCGTAACGAACTGGAAAAAGTGCGCATGGAATGTCAGGCGCTGGATATCCGTCGTCAGGCGCTGGTGGAAAACCTGCAGGAAGAAAAGCTCACGTTAAAAGATGTGCTCGACAATATGCCGGAAGAGGCGGATGCCGACAGCTGGCAGGAAGAGCTGGCGCGCATCGCTGAACGTATCCAGCGGTTGGGTGCCATTAACCTTGCGGCGATTGATGAATACCGTATTCAGTCCGAGCGTAAGGTGTATCTGGATGCGCAGAACGAGGATCTGGAAAAAGCCCTGAACACGCTTGAAGGCGCGATTCAGAAAATCGACCGTGAAACCCGCACCCGCTTCCAGGAAACTTTCGACAAGATGAACGCCGGCCTGGCCGAGCTGTTCCCGAAAGTCTTTGGTGGCGGCCACGCCTGTCTGGAGCTGACCGACGAAGATCTGCTGACCACCGGGGTGGCGATCATGGCGCGCCCGCCGGGTAAGAAAAACAGCACCATTCATCTGCTGTCCGGTGGCGAAAAAGCACTGACCGCCATCGCGCTGGTGTTCTCCATCTTCCAGCTGAATCCGGCACCGTTCTGTATGCTGGATGAGGTGGATGCACCGCTTGATGACGCCAACGTTGGTCGCTATGCGCGTCTGGTAAAAGCTATGTCGGAGAAGGTGCAGTTTATTTATATCACCCACAACAAAATTGCCATGGAGATGGCGTCTCAGTTGATGGGCGTCACCATGCACGAGCCGGGGGTTTCCCGTCTGGTGTCGGTGGATGTGGAAGAGGCCGCGGAAATGATCGACGCCTGAGGTTATCCGGCTGGTGGATCGTTTCCCCCGGCTATTTGGCTGGGCTGTGGCAGAAAGTCAGACCCCGGAATCGCGGACGGCAAAAAAGAGGCCAAAAGCGCCGTCCGGGGTCTGTTTTCGCGTGAATCGTTGTGTAACACTTTGAACCCAAATAAACCCTGCCGTTCTGATGTCCCATCGAGCGCTTTTCCGGAGCGGCAAAACAGTGAATGAAAGTCTGAGGCAACTATGGAATGGAGTTGGCGAACCGTCCTGATCCTGATCGGATTGTTAGTGATGGTGGCAATATTAATTGATGGCTTCCGCCGCATGCGCCGTGCGCGTGCTGAAGCTCTGCGTCTGGATGTCAGCAGTGATTTCCGCTTTCCGGACGACGGCCATAACCCGGAGTTGCCCGGTGGTGTTCGTGTTGTTAATAAAGCGGCCGGTCAGAGCACCGTGCAGGATGCTGATGAGGATGATGCACTGCTCGGTTTTCGTCAGGCACAGCAGCGTGCGGAGGAGCAGGACCGTCCGCGCCAGCCTGCACAGGAGCCGGTATTTACCGAGCTG
>NZ_DDCJ01000018.1:9000-20070 GCF_002335285.1 Thalassolituus sp. UBA2009 | reverse complement strand
GTCCGGAATGGGTCATTACCACGGTAAAGAAGGATTTATCGCACTGTCGAAAGCCAAAGCGGTACACCGCAAAGGCCGCTTTAACAGCGGACAGTTTATCTACCCACCGTACGGCGGCGCGATTCAGGGCCTGATCCGCAAGCTGTTTATCCGCTGAGGAGGCGTTTTATGTTCAACACCTCCCGTCGTGGATTTTTACAACTCAGTGCCAGCTCCGCTGCGGCACTGACCGTGGGCGCCTCGCTGGCCGGCCTGACCGGCTGCAGCAAGGTGCCTGCCGCCGAAGGCTACAAGCTGCTGCGCGCCGGCGATATTGAATTTCTCAGCGCGCTGGCGCCGGTGATTCTGAATAAAAGCTATCCCGGCACACTGGCTGCAGACGCTCCGGTGCGCCTGACCCAAGCGCTGGACACCCTGATCGGCACCCTCGAAGACTATTCCAGAAGCCAGCTGATACAGCTGCTGGACGTCATGCAGGTTGCTCCGATCCGTGCCGCCATGGGCGCGCAATGGGGCAGCTGGAGTGAGGCCAGCGCCGGGCAGATTGAAGCTTTTTTACAGGACTGGAAAACCAGCAACATCCAGCTGAAGCGCATGGGCTATGGCTCGCTGTGTAAGCTTCTGACCATGTGCTGGTACTCTCAGCCAGAAACCTTTGTCAGCAGCGGCTACCCGGGCGCGCCAAAGAAAATCCCGGCCTGATAACACAGAATAAAAAGAGACAAGGCAATGCAGAATAATAATCAACGCCAGCCCGATATCCCGGTGGTTGCCGGTATTCCCGATCCCATTCTGGACGGTATCGCCAACGGCTGGAACGTACGTGAATCGACCGAAGTCGCCGACGGCAGCGTCATCGAAGCCGACGTCATCATTATCGGTACCGGCGCCGGTGGCGGTACCACCGCAGAGATTCTGGCCAAGGCCGGACTGAAAGTACTGATGCTGGAAGAAGGCCCGCTGAAAAGCACCAACGATTTCCGCATGGACGAGCGTGAAGCCTACCGCGACCTGTATCAGGAAAGCGCCGGGCGCATGAGCAAAGACGGCGCGATGTCGATCCTGCAGGGTCGCTGCGTTGGCGGCACCACCGTCATCAACTGGACCTCCAGCTTCCGCACCCCGGAACCGACCCTCGACTACTGGCAGCAGGAGTTTGGCGTTGAAGGTTTCAGCCGCGCTGAAATGGACCCCTGGTTCGAGAAGATGGAACAGCGCCTGAACGTTGCTCCGTGGCAGGTACCGCCCAACGAAAACAACTCGGTACTGGCCCGCGGCGCCACTCAGCTGGGTATCGACTGGCATGTGATACCGCGTAACGTATCCGGCTGCTGGAACCTCGGTTACTGCGGTACCGGCTGTCCGACCAACGCCAAGCAATCCATGCTGGTCACCACCATTCCGGCGGCGCTGGATAACCATTCTGAGCTGGTGTACAGCGCCCGTGCCGAACGCCTGATTATGGAAGGCCGCAAAGTACTGGGCGTGGAAGTCACCGCACTGGGCCGTGATTATCAGCCAAGCGGTAAAAGCTTCGTCGCCAAAGCGCCGCACGTGGTGATGGCCTGTGGTGCGATCAACGGCCCGGCGCTGTTGCTGCGCTCCAAAGCACCGGACCCGCACAAGCGTATCGGTAAGCGTACCTTCTTCCATCCGACCACCTTCTGCTTTGCCGAATTCGAACAGGTGATCGATCCTTACTATGGCGCGCCACAGTCGATTTACTCCGACCACTTCCAGTGGCTCGAAGTCAGCGGCAAAGTGGGCTACAAACTCGAAGTGCCACCACTGCAGCCGGGGCTGACCTCAGTACTGCTGCTCGGCCATGGTGCTCAGCACTTTGAGGACATCAGCAAGCTGCCGAACCTGCACGCCATGATTGCCCTGCTGCGCGACGGCTTCCACGCCGACAGCGAAGGCGGCAGCATTGAGCTGGCCTCCGATGGCACGCCGATCATCGACTACGAGATCAACGACTACCTGTGGGACGGGGTAATACGCTCCTGGCTGACCATGGCTGAAATTCAGTTTGCTGCCGGTGCCAAAGCGGTACGCGCCTCCCACGTTGATTCGCCGTGGTTCCGCAGCTGGGAAGAGGCCAAAGCCGGTATCAGTCAGCTGGAGTTCCGCTCCAATGCCTTTACCGCCGGTTCTGCTCACTGCATGGGTGGCCTGACCATGGGCGAGGACCAGAGCCGTTGTCTGGTCGACAGTCATGGTAAGTACCATCACCTCGATAACCTCTATGTGTTTGACGGTTCGGCCTTCCCGACCAGTATCGGCGCTAACCCACAGCTGTCGATCTATGGTCTGGCCTGCAAGCAGGCCAACAAACTGCTGGAAACCATCAAAGCCAGCGCCTGACGATTCCTCTGTCAGCTGCCGTGGATCATTTGATCCACGGCAAACTTACCCTTGTTATCCGCCCCTGCACGTAACAGCCGCCAGCGTTTTATTGTTTGCCGTGCGGCTTTTGTTTACTATGCGGCGCATTTCCAGCGCACGCAGAAGGCTCATTCATGAATATTGCTGTCTACCCTGGCACGTTCGATCCGATCACCAACGGTCATACCGATCTGGTCGAACGGGCGGCGCGTATGTTTGACCACATCATTCTTGCGGTGGCCGACAATCCGAAGAAAAAGCCGATGCTGGACCTCGAAACCCGTGTCGATCTGGCACGCAGCGTACTCGGCCATCTGGCCAACGTTGAAGTGGTTGGTTTCAGCAACCTGCTGGCTGATTTCGTTAAAGAGAAAAACGCCAACATCATCCTGCGCGGTCTGCGTGCGGTGTCTGATTTTGAATACGAATTCCAGCTCGCCAATATGAACCGTGTACTGGCGCCGAACGTGGAAAGTCTGTTCCTGACTCCGGCTGAGCACTTCTCTTACATTTCATCTACGCTGGTCAGAGAAATCGCCTCACTGGGCGGAGATGTCAGCAATTTTGTAAATCCTCAGGTAGCCAAAGCCCTGAAGAAATGTGTGAATTAACCCGCCCCTGACGGAGGTAAGTCATGGCCCTGATTATCACTGACGAATGCATCAACTGTGATGTATGCGAACCGGAATGTCCGAACGAAGCTATTTCTGCCGGCGAAGAAATTTACGAGATTGACCCGTCCAAGTGCACCGAATGTGTTGGCCACTACGACGAGCCACAGTGCCAGTTAGTCTGTCCGGTGGATTGTATTCCACAGGATGAAAACCGTATGGAAACCCAGGAAGAACTGGAAGCCAAATACGAAAAACTGACCGGCAAAAAAATCGCCTGATCAGCGCGGAAGCAGACGCGGAGCCTGCACCACGACGGTTGCACCGCTGACTGACCTCCCACACACTAAGGCCTCCCACAAGGAGGCCTTTTTTATGCGCCCGATGTTACATACTGCGTCGCGTCCGCTGACCCTGATTCCACTGCTGTTTGCCCTGTTACTCAGCGCCTGCAGTACACCACAGAACACTGCCGGAGCCGAACGCAGCAGCGCGCCCACCAGCGCGCCCACCAGCGCAGCCAGCAGCCACAACAGCGCTCCCGGCCAGGCCGCTATTGCCAGTGCACACCCGCTGGCAACCGCCGCCGGTATGGCGGTACTGGAACAGGGTGGCAACGCCTTTGATGCCGCCATTGCCGTGGCCGCCAGTCTGGGCGTGGTTGAGCCTTACAGTGCCGGTATCGGTGGCGGCGGCTTCTGGCTGCTGTACGACGCCAAAGCAGCACAGTACCGCTTTATCGACGCCCGGGAGACCGCCCCGGCTGCCGCCCATCGCGACTACTATCTGAACGCCGACGGCAGCGTAAACCGCGACAAAGCGGTCAACGGTGCAACCGCTGCAGCCATTCCCGGCCAGGCCGCCGCCTTTGCCTATATCAGCGAACGCTATGGCGAGCTGTCGTTAAAGAAAACGCTGCGTGCAGCCATTCAACAGGCCCGCGACGGCTTCGCGGTGGACGAGCACTACCGCATGCTGATGGGCTACCGTCTGCAGGCGGTACGCCGCTATGAAGAAAGTGCACGCCTGTTTCTCGATAACAACGACATTCCGGCTGCGGGCTTTGAACTGCAGCAACCCGAGCTGGCACAGACACTGGAAGCGCTGGCCAATAATGGCTTCGATGGTTTTTATAAAGGCGCGGTTGCGCAGCGTCTGCTTTCAGCGGTGAACAGCAACGGCGGCGAGTGGACAGCCGCAGACCTGGCCAATTACCGCGTGGTCGAACGCGAGCCGGTACACGTGCGTTACGGTGCGCTGGAAGTTATCAGTGCACCACCTCCATCCTCCGGCGGTATCGCCATTGTGCAGATGCTGAATATGCTCAGTCACTTTAGCTGGCAGACCATGACGCCTGTGGATCAGACCCACCTGTTAACCGAAGTGATGCGCCGCGCCTACCGTGACCGCGCCGAGTTTCTCGGCGACCCGGATTTTGTCGATGTACCGGTATCCGGATTGTTATCTGAAGCACGGGCACAAGCCTGGGCCGAAAGTATCGATCCGGTACAGGCCACTCCGAGCCTTGATCTGGCCGGGCCAAAAAACCTTAACGAAGGCTTCCACACCACCCATCTGTCGGTGCTGGATAAAGACGGCAATATGGTCTCGGCCACGCTGAGTATTAACCTGCCCTTCGGCTCGGCCTTCACCGCCGCCGGAACAGGAATTCTGCTGAATAACGAAATGGACGACTTCTCTGCCAAGCCAAGCGCACCCAACGCCTATGGCCTGACCGGTAACGAAGCCAACGCCATCGCCGCGGGTAAGCGGCCACTGTCGAGCATGACACCGACCATTATCAACAGCCCGCAGCAAACCGCGATTATCGGCACCCCCGGTGGCAGCCGTATTATCAGCATGGTGCTGCTGGGCACGCTGGAACATCTGCAGGGCAAAGCGGTAAGTGACTGGGTCAGCCGCCCGCGTTTTCATCATCAGTATCTGCCGGATGTACTGCAACACGAACCCGGCGCTTTCAGCGCGCAGCAGGAGGTTGCCCTGACCCGTATGGGGCACCGCCTGCAGACCGCAGGACGCCAGTACGGCAATATGCAGGCGATCCTATGGGATAAGCGCAAACAGCAGGTGACGGCCGCCTCCGACCCGCGTGGTATCGGCAGCGCTGTCGTGAATCCGGAACATAAGCCATGAATAAAGTTGCTCAAGCACAATGATCGTGTTCACCCTGAAGAAAATCGTCGGCATGCTGCTGATGCCCATTCCGCTGACGCTGATCGCACTGCTGGCCGGACTGTTACTGCTTAAGCACCGTCCGGCGCTGGGCAAAGGGCTGATCAGTGTCGCCGCGTTGTGGCTTGCCCTGACCAGCTGGCATCCGTTTGCAGATCGCTGGCTGGCACCTTTTGAAGATGACTTCCCTGCCTTCGATCTCAGACAACCGGTCAGCATTGTAGTCGTACTGGGCGGATGTCACGCCAGTGATGACAGCATGCCGCCAGCCGCGCAGTTGTGTTCCAGCTCACTGTTCCGCCTGAGCGAAGGGTTGCGCATTCTGGCTGCAAATCCGCAGGCGCAGCTGTTTGTCTCCGGTTATGCCGGCAACGACAGCCGCCCCCATGCTGAGGTTATGCGTGACATCGCACTGAGCATGGGGGTCGCTGCGGAGCGCATCCGCACATTCCCGCAAGCCAGAGATACCGAAGAAGAAGCACAGCTGATGACGCCCTTCCTGACCGGGCAGAGCTTTGCACTGATCAGCGAAGCCTCGCACCTGCCGCGGGCGCTGGTGTTTTTTCAGCGTCAGGGACTGCAGCCAATACCTGCGCCAGCGGTACGTCTGAGTACCGATAACAGCGATTGGCGTATTGAGGCGCGGGCAGCACTGAAAAGCGAACGAGCCATGTACGAAGGCATTGGCCAGCTCTGGCAGTGGCTGAAAAGTATCTGAGCCGCACAAAAAGCAGAAACAAAAACGCCGGGCAGTGCCCGGCGTTTTTTATCACAACCTGATTATCAGAACAGGTAGCTGACGTTCAGATCCAGCGTATCGATATCGGCGTCATAACCATCATCTTTGTTTTCCATCGAGTAGCTGGTGTAATCCAGACCTACACGCAGCTTGTCACCCAAGCCTGTATCCAGACCTACACCCCAGAGGAAATCGTTACCGGAGGTATCGCCCTTCGAGCCGGTGTTCAGCTTGCGCTCGGCTGACCAGTGATGGGCACCCAATTTGAACATCAGATCCACATTGCCGAAGACTTCACGGCCAAAGCGGCTGACGATCTGATAAGAGGTTGCCGAATCTTTGAATGTGCCTGTGGAAGCTTTGATCTCTGTTTCCGCCAGACGCTTAGCCCCCAGCATCACATCAAAGCGGCTCTTATCGGTCAGCTCAAAATGAGTACCCAGATACAAGCCATAAGTGGCACCGTTACCGGTTTCGCCATCCGTATCCAGCTGCGCAGCACCACCGCTGAGCATAACGAAGTGACGGATACGTTTGCCGTCACCTTCGTTCAGGGAGCCCACTTCGTTTTCAATCTTGCCACAGCCCAGACAACGCACGAAAGCCGCCTGTAAAGGCGTTACTACCAGAGTTTCCGCCGCCTGATCAGCATTGCCGCCGAGCAGGGTAAACGGCAGTGTGGCGCCGTAAATCAATGCACCGGCCTGAGATAATACGAAATACAACGGACGGGCAATCACTGCATCTGCCACCATGGCACCAGCGCTTGGGCTTTCTTCAATCCGTTCAGCGCTGGCAAGAGAACTCATGCCCAGCAATGCGGTGGCCACAGCAATATTTACCGAAGTCCGTAAGGTCGCCATCAGTTGCATTGTTCTTCCTCTTTTGATGCAGATGCGAATAGGCCTGACTATATCAGCACCTGCGCGCCTCGTCACGGCTGGCGGTATGGGCTTTGCAGCAGGTTAACGCTGGCAGGCCGGGCAATAAACCGTCGCCCGCTGGCCCTGGCGGATTTCTTTCAGCACGCTGCTGCACACCTTGCATTGTTCACCGCCACGGCCGTAAACAAAAAGCTGCTGGGCAAAGTAACCCGGCTTACCATCGCCACCAACGAAATCACGCAGAGTCGTGCCGCCCTGTTCAATCGCCCGCGCCAGCACCTGTTTAATTTCGCTGACCAGACGCTCATAGCGCGCCAGGCTGATTTTCCCGGCTGCCGTCGCCGGACGAATACCGGCCAGAAACAGGCTCTCGTTGGCGTAAATATTACCGACGCCGACCACCACCTTACCGTCCATCACAAAGGTTTTGATCGCCTGACTTTTGCCACGGGAACGGCGGAACAGATACTCGGCGGTAAAGTCATCGGATAAGGGTTCTGGCCCGAGGTGGGTTAAATGATCGCTGTCGGTTCCGGGCTCAATCCACAGCAAAGCGCCAAAACGGCGCGGATCGTGGTAACGCAGCACTTTGCCATTACCCAGCAGCCAGTCGATATGATCGTGTTTACCAGCCGGCGCAGAGGGCTCGACCAGACGCAGCGAACCCGACATGCCCAGATGCCAGATCGCGGTGCCGATATCGGTCTCCACCAGAATGTACTTCGCCCGACGACTCAGACCACGCACAGTCTGGCCTTCCAGCAGTTTTAATTCATCCACCACCGGCCAGCGCAGCTGTGGCTGGCGCACCACCACACGCTCAATACGCTGATTCAGCAGCCAGGGTTCAATACCGCGCTTGGTGGTTTCGACTTCAGGTAGTTCAGGCATAAGGATGTCAGACGTCTGAGTAAAAACGCGATTATGCCAGAAGAGAGAAAGATGAGGCGAAGCAAGCACAGTCCGCAGGATGACCGTCTGGTTGTTGGTCACGGACGCGGACATCAAAGCACAGCAGGAGCAGTGCTTAACGTGCGCAGCACGGCCCGCAGGGTGGCCGCCTGGTTACTCGTGACAGATGCGGACATCAAAGCACAGCAGGAGCAGAGCTTAACGTGCGCAGCACGGCCCACTGAGTGGCCGCCTGGTTACTCGTGACGGACGCGGACATCAAAGCACAGCAGGAGCAGTGCTTAACGTGCGCAGCACGGCCCGCAGGGGGGCCGCCATGGATGGCGGCCATAAAAAAACCCGGCACAGGCCGGGTTCTTTTCAAGCGAAAGAAGCTTACTTAATTTTGGCTTCTTTATACATCACGTGCTGACGGATCACAGGATCAAATTTTTTGATCTCCATTTTCTCAGGCATGGTGCGCTTGTTTTTGTCAGTGGTGTAGAAGTGACCGGTACCGGCACTAGACACTAAACGGATCTTATCGCGTGGCATAACAGGTCTCCTTAGACTTTTTCGCCGCGTGCACGCAGTTCTGCCAGAACAGCATCGATACCTTTCTTATCGATGATGCGCATACCTTTGGTAGAAATACGCAGACGCACAAAACGGTTTTCGCTTTCTACCCAGAAACGGTGCTGTTGCAGGTTAGGCAGAAAACGGCGCTTGGTTTTAATGTTTGAGTGGGAAACGTTATTCCCGGTTACAGGACCTTTACCTGTAACTTGGCAAACCTTAGACATTGATCTCGCCCCGATTTTTAACTGTATCGAACAAATTGGAAATTCGTTACCAACCGTGGGCGTTCGTCATCAAAATCTTGATTCGCGACGGCCCTGGCTGAAAAGAGTTGCGCTTTATACCAAAACGCCCCGGCCGTCGCAAGCGAAAGCTTATTTTTTATACGAATGGCAGGCGCGCCCGCGAATTATATCCAGCCGCGTTCGGCAAAGGATACGCAGTGCCCGTCACCCACCACCAGATGATCCAGCACGCGGATATCCACCAGCCCCAGTGCCTGCTGTAAGCGGTCGGTCAGTGCCCGGTCAGCGTGACTGGGTTCGGCCACACCGGACGGATGATTGTGCGCCAGTATCACGGCGGCGGCGCTATGGCTCAGAGCAAGCTTAACGACCTCACGCGGATACACCGCCGCACCGTCGATGGTGCCGCGGAACAGCTCGTGGTATTTCAGTACCCGGTGCTGATTATCCAGCAACAGACAGGCAAACACCTCATGATCGCGATCACGCAACTGAGCCAGCAGATACTGCCGGGTCAGATCAGGACTGGTTAAGGCATCACCACGGGCCAGTTGCTCCGCCAGGTGTCGCCGCGCCATTTCCAGCACCGCCTGCAACTGGGCATATTTGGCACTGCCAAGGCCCAGCGGCTTACAGAATGCGGTTAAATCGGCGGTCAGCAGGGCGCGCAGACTGCCGAATTCCTGCAGCAGCTCACGCGCCAGATCGACGGCACTTTTGCCTTTTACCCCGGTACGCAGAAAAATTGCCAACAGCTCGGCATCCGACAAACTGCCGGCGCCCTGCGCCAACAGTTTTTCCCTTGGCCGCTCAGCGCTGGGCCAGTCACATATCGCCATCCCTACCTCCCTGCAGGTCTGTGATTTACTGAGTCATAAGTCTGACAACCGCACTCCGCTGCGTTGCAGACTTGTCATACGCTTCCTTATATACTCAGGCTCATTCTAGTCAGCGTGAAACCAGCCATGCAACAACTCTGTAATAAGCGTATTTTGCTCGGAATCACCGGTGGGATTGCCGCCTATAAAGCCGCCGAACTGGTGCGGATTCTGAAGAAAGCCGGAGCCGAAGTGCGGGTTGTTATGACCGCCGGCGCCATGGAATTCATTACTCCCCTGACCCTGCAGGCCTTATCCGGTAACCCGGTACATCACGCTCTGCTCGACCCGGAAGCCGAAGCCGGCATGGGCCATATCGAGCTGGCCAAGTGGGCAGATCTGCTGCTGGTAGCCCCGGCATCGGCCAACTTTATTGCCCGCCTGACCCAGGGTTCCGGCGATGACCTGCTGACCACCATCTGCCTGGCAACCGAGGCTCCAATAGCTCTGGCTCCGGCAATGAATCAGGCGATGTGGCGCGAACCTATTACTCAGGCCAATATCGCCCGCCTGACCGACCTTAAAGGCAGCAAACTGCATATGTTTGGCCCCGCCGAAGGCGTGCAGGCCTGTGGCGATGTCGGCCCCGGCCGCATGCTGGAGCCGGAGCAGATTGCCGCCCACGCCGCAGATCTGTTTGAAACCGGTCTGCTGGCCGGGCTGGAAGTCGTTATCACTGCCGGTCCAACCCGCGAAGCCATCGATCCGGTGCGCTATATCTCCAATCACAGTTCCGGCAAGATGGGCTACGCCATTGCCGCTGCCGCCCGTGATGCCGGCGCCAGAGTAACGCTGATCAGCGGCCCGGTGGTGATTCCGGCACCGGAACGCGTCAACTGCGTACGCACCGAAAGCGCCCGCGATATGCTGGATGCTTCACTGGCCATGCTTGGTCGCTGCAATATTTTTATCGCCGCGGCCGCCGTCGCCGATTACCGGCCGATGACCGCCGCTCACCAGAAGATCAAAAAATCAGCTGACAGCATGGAACTGACGCTGGTGAAAAACCCCGACGTGGTCGCCACCGTGGCCGCCCACGAACTGCGCCCCTTTACCGTGGGCTTTGCGGCAGAAACCCAGGATGTGGATGTCTACGCCCGCGATAAGCTGGTGCGTAAGAATCTCGACATGATTGTCGCCAATGACGTCTCCCTGAGCGAAATCGGCTTTAACAGCGACCAGAATGCCGTCACTGTTTTCTGGGCAGAAAACCAGCAGAGCTTTGCCCAGATGAGTAAACAGGCACTGGCGCGCGAACTGGTCGAGCTGATCGCACACCGCTATCAGCAGACCCAGACACAAAAAATCTCTTAATGCGGACAGAATGACAATGCAAAAGTTACAGGTAAAAGTACTGGATGAACGTCTGGGCAACAGCATCCCACTGCCGGAATACGCTACCACCGGCTCCGCCGGACTGGATCTGCGCGCCTGTCTGGATGCGCCCCTGACTCTGCATCCGGGTGAAACTCAGCTTATCCGTACCGGTCTGGCAATCTATATTGAAGATCCGGGTCTGGCTGCCATGATTCTGCCGCGCTCTGGCCTAGGCCATAAACACGGCATCGTACTTGGCAATCTGGTTGGTCTGATCGACTCTGATTATCAGGGCGAGCTGATGGTCAGCTGCTGGAACCGTGGCAAAGACAGCTTCACCATCGATGT
>NZ_DDCJ01000018.1:7836-8709 GCF_002335285.1 Thalassolituus sp. UBA2009 | reverse complement strand
GGCGGTTTTGGCCACTCCGGGCGCAGCTGAAGCGCCGCACAATCTGCTTGCCTCATACAACAATAAATCAGGGGTAGTGCACAGCCCCGGCCGAAAGGAAGCAACATGAGAACAAAAGCCCGCACGCCCAAACGTACCATCGTCTTTTACAGCCGCCTCACCATCTGGCTGGCGCTGCTGTTTATTGCCGGCGGGCTTTCTTTTCAGAGTATTCAGGTCAACCTGTTTACCCAGTCTGATGTTGACCGTGCCTTTGCCGACGCCATGGCCGAGCAGATGGCACACTCGCTCAGCACCCGCCTGCAGGACACCCGCCGCCTGCAGACAGCGGCCAGTCGCCACCCGCTGACCGTACGCGCACTGGAAGAAAACGATCCGGCCTGGAAGGCAACCCTGCGTCAGTTTTTATCCGGCGTATCCTCATTGCAGCTGATCCGCCGTGAAGATGCGATGGGCCTGCAGAGCAGCCACGGCTATGCCGTACAGGAACTGGTCAGCCGTACTCTCAGTGGCGCCGATATGCGCCTTGAGGCCGTACAGCGCAATGGCAGCCTGCATTTCTACTGGGCTTCACCTATCCGCAATGAACAAAACCAGATCGCCGGCGTGTTACTGGCCGAATACGGCTCAGGCTGGCTGTCGCAGTTTCAGTCCGGCACCAGCCAGACCATGGGACAGATTGTGGTTAACCAGTTTGTCGATAACGACCGCAGCCGTGGTCTGGAAATTTTCCGCATCGGCCAGGAAGTCAAACGCGCCGGCACCATTGTCACCAAGCCAATTAATGATTACTGGTATCTGACCTACATTCCTTCTGACGAGCGCCCGCAACTTGAGCTGGTGCCACTGGCTACGCCCTGGCTCATCGTGCTG
>NZ_DDCJ01000018.1:0-7577 GCF_002335285.1 Thalassolituus sp. UBA2009 | reverse complement strand
AACCAGCTGAAGCTGCTGACCTATGTGCGTAACCTCAGCCGCAAAGGCATTGATGAGCAGCCGGTATTTACCCTGGCGCTGTTCCACGAACTGGCGGTCAGTATGCAACACCTGATCAATACCGTACGCCCTGATGTCACCGACAATGGCAAAGCGAATGGCAACAGCCGCGAGCGTCAGGAAATCGCCCTGGAACAGCCAAAGAAGATCACCACCGTCAGCAACGCCAAACGCCAGACACTGCCGGAACTGATGGTCGAAGAAGTTGAACACGAGCACCCGATCGAAGTGGCGCAGGGTATTTTCCGCGCTTACGACATCCGCGGCATCGTCGGTCAGGATCTGACCGGAGATACCTGCTACTGGATCGGCCGCGCGCTGGGGGCTGAAGTACAGGAACGCGGCTTCAGCAAAATCAGCCTTGCCTGGGATGGCCGGGAATCCAGCCCGCAGCTGGCAGCACAGCTGCAGCTCGGTCTGAATGACAGCGGCTGCCATGTGATCCGCCTTGGCGCACAGCCAACCGGCCTGCTCTATTTCGCCACCCATGAGCTGGATACGCCATGCGGCGTTGTCGTGACCGGCAGCCATAATCCATCGGAGTTTAACGGCCTGAAAATCGTTATCGACCAGCATACCCTGGCGCAGGATGAACTGATGGCGCTGTACCACCGCATCATGCGCCGCGACCTACCACAAGGGTCGGGCCAGACCGAAGAGCGTGAGCTGGCAGACACCTATCTGCAGCGTATCGAGGGCGACGTGCAGCTCGCCCGCAGCATGAAGATTGTGATTGATGCCGGCAATGGTATCGCCGGGCCTCTGGCCGAGAAACTGATGGCCATGATCGGACTGGAGGCCGAATGCCTGTTCTGCGACGTCGACGGCCGCTTCCCGAATCATCACCCGGACCCAAGCCAGCCAAAAAATCTGCAGGCGCTGCAGGATGCGGTTAAAGCACATAACGCCGATCTGGGCCTGGCATTTGACGGTGATGGCGACCGTGTCGCACTGGTTGATAATAACGGCAAGATTATCTGGCCGGACCGCCTGCTGATGTTGCTGGTTGACGATATCCTGCCGCGCAATCCTGGCCGCGATGTCATCTACGACGTTAAGTCTTCACGCCATCTTGCTTCACTGATCAGCCGTCACGGTGGCCGTCCGACCATGTGGAAAACCGGCCACTCGCTGATGAAGCGTAAAATGCAGGAACTGAGCGCCGTCGTAGGCGGCGAGTTCAGTGGCCACTTCTATATTCAGGATCGCTGGTACGGCTTTGACGATGGTCTGTACACCGCCGCTCGTCTGCTGGAGATTATCAGCCAGAGAAACCTGCCGGCGGATCAGCTGTTTGCCGCCCTGCCGGAAGATGTCAGCACCCCGGAAATCACCATCGACTGCGATGATGTGCGCAAATTCAGTCTGCTGCAGGAACTCTCCGCCGACAGCGAACTGACCGCCGGCGCACGGGTATTCAGCACCGACGGTCTGCGCATCGAATTTGCCGAGGGCTGGGGCCTGATCCGGCCGTCCAATACCACGCCCAAGCTGACCCTGCGCTTTGCCGGCAACAATGCCGAGGCCATTGCCCGGATTCAGCAACGAATGAAGCAGGCACTTACCCGCCACGCGCCGGAACTCAAGGTTCCGTTCTGAGAAAGACGTCAATTCCCGTTGGCAGGGGCGCGCCGTATAACGTTATAATGCGGCGCGGTACATCAGGCTGCTGAGCGATACCGCAGCCTGCCCGACCGTTTCTTATTTATCCGCTCATCAAGGAGCCAGACCATGCCATTGTCGCGTGACAGCGCCATGAATACCGCCAAAGTTCTCAGTGAAGCCCTGCCCTATCTGCAGCGTTTCGTCGGCAAAACCATCGTCGTTAAATACGGCGGCAACGCCATGATCGACGAAGACCTGAAGAACAGCTTTGCGCGCGATATGGTGATGCTGAAGCTGATCGGTATTAACCCGATTGTGGTGCACGGCGGCGGCCCGCAGATCGGCGATCTGCTCAACAAACTGAATATCGAAAGTAAGTTTGTGAATGGTATGCGCGTCACCACCGGCGAAACCATGGACGTGGTGGAGATGGTACTCGGCGGCCTGGTAAACAAAGACATCGTCAACCTGATCAACCAGAACGGCGGCAAGGCCATTGGCCTGACCGGTAAAGACGGTCAGCTGCTGCACGCGAAAAAGCTGCACGTTACCAAGAGCTCGCCGGAGCTGGAAAAACCTGAAATTATCGATATCGGCCATGTGGGCGAAGTATCACGCATCAACACCCAGGTGCTGGATATGCTGACCAACAGCGACTTTATTCCTGTGATTGCGCCAATCGGTGTTGGCGAAGACGGTGCTTCTTACAACATCAACGCCGATCTGGTCGCCGGTAAAGTGGCAGAAGTATTACGCGCTGAAAAGCTGATCCTGCTGACCAATATTGCCGGTCTGATGGATAAAGAAGGCAAGGTACTGACCGGCCTGTCCACCAAACAGGTGGATGATCTGATCGCCGACGGCACCATCTATGGCGGCATGCTGCCGAAGATTCAGTGCGCCCTGGATGCCGTACACGCAGGTGTAACAAGCGCCCATATCATCGACGGCCGGGTTGCTCACTCAACCTTACTCGAACTGTTCACCGACGAAGGTGTTGGTACCCTGATCACCAACCGCCGCAGCTGAGGAAGGTTACATGACTGAGACCGCCGACAAGCTGTCACGACGCGATCAGATTCTGCAGGCGCTGGCGCATATGCTGGAAACCAATCCCGGCGCCCGTATCACCACCGCCAGCCTGGCAAAAGCCGTGGGCGTTTCGGAAGCAGCGCTGTATCGCCACTTCCCGTCCAAGGCAAAGATGTTCGAAGGCCTGATCAGCTTTATCGAAGAAGCGGTGTTTTCCCGCGTCAGCCGTATCCTGCAGGATTTTGAGCAGGCCGATCAGCGCTGCGAACGGACTCTGACACTGGTGCTGACCTTCGCCGAGAAGAATCCGGGCATGTGCCGCCTGCTATCCGGCGATGCACTGTCCGGTGAAACCGAACGCCTGCGCCAGCGCATTCAGCAGTTTTTTGAACGTATCGAAATGCAGTTCAAACAGATCCTGCGTGAAGCCGAAATGCGCGAAGGCAAAGTGCCGCTGCAGACCATCAGTGCCGCTGCCAATCTGCTCACCGCCGTACTGGAAGGCCGTATCCGCCAGTATGTACGCACCGAGTTTGATACCCGCCCGACCCAGTACTGGGACGAACAGTGGCAGCTGCTGCAGCCGCTGTTACTGCGCGAGAAGAACCTCACCAGCCTGCCGGTGTAAATCACAGACAAAAAAATCCCGGGACATGCCCGGGATTTTTTTAATCGGCTTTGCCTTCCAGCTCGCGGTCGACTTTATCCAGATCGACATCGGCATCCAGCGTACCGGCCGGATAGACCTGCAGAATCCTTACACGCTCATACTGTTCGGCGAATTCCTGGGTACTCTCTTTCATTTCCTGCTGGCGCGCCTTGATGTTGCCTTCGCTGTCACGGATACCGTTCTGCAACTGCACAATCTCAAGACGCATATCGGCCGGAACCTCCTGACCACGACGCTCAATATTAGCGGCCTGTGCCTGGGCTTTTTCCAGTTTCTGTTCCAGATCAATAATGCGCCGGCGCTGCAGCTGAATATAGGAGTCGATTTCATCGGCTTTACGCTGCCGCGCACGTTCCACATCCGAAGGCTTGGCATACAGACGCAGCAGATCCAGATCCAGCTTGCGCTGGGCAGTAATAGCATCCTGACGGGCTTTTTTCGCAGCTTCTTCAGCGCGACGCTGCGCCAGCTCTTCAGCCGTCGGAGCCGGAGCAACGGTTTTCACCACCATGCCGCTGCTGTTCAGTATCTCGTACCCCAGATGGCTGTACTCCGTGGGAATATGATCTTTAACCACCACGCGGCCATCGACGGTAAAACGATACAGTTTGTTGGCAAAGCTCGGAGCTGAGGCCAACAGGCAAACAACAGTAAACAGCCCAACCAGTGGCTTCATTGTTACAACACTCCTTTTCGCGTGCCGTTCGGCATACGCCTTTTACTTAACCCCGTAGCGATCCCGGTAAGCACTGATAGCAGCAGCATACTGCTCAAGCTCTGGTTTTTCAGACACATAGTCCAGCACCTGGTTCAGGCTCACGATGCTGATTACTTTCATGCCGAAATCGCGCTCTACTTCCTGAATGGCTGACAGCTCACCCTGACCTTTCTCCTGACGGTCCAGAGCAATCAGGGCAGCCGCTGGTGTTGCGCCTCCTGCAGCGTTAATCATAGCCATGACTTCACGGATAGCCGTACCGGCGGTAATAACATCGTCTACGATAAGTACACGGCCGGTCAGTGGTGCGCCGACAAGGTTACCGCCTTCGCCGTGGGTTTTGGCTTCTTTGCGGTTAAAAACGTAAGGCATGTCTTTGTTGTAGTGGTCAGCCAGCGCCACGGACAGGGTCGCGGCCAGAGGAATGCCTTTATAAGCCGGGCCAAAGACCACATCGTAGTCAACACCGGACGCTTCCAGTGCTGCCGCATAAAAACGTCCAAGCTTGGCCAGCGCGGCACCGCTGTTAAACAGGCCGGCATTAAAAAAATAAGGACTGACCCGGCCGGATTTCAGGGTAAATTCGCCAAATTTGAGTACACCCTGAGCGATGGCGAATTCGATAAATTCTTTCTGATACGTCTGCATACGAAACCTGAGATTCAACCGCCAGCACAGGCCGGCAAAATAGTTCGGACGGAAGGGAGAAATACCGGCAATGCGTGACCAGAAGCACAACATTCTCGCCCATATTTACCCGCTTTCCAAAGGATGCGGTATGATACACGCTTCACCAGTTGGGAACCATGTATGAGGATTATCAGTTTACACGTCAACGGCCTGCAACAAGCGGTCGAAAAAGGGCTGTATACCTGGCTGCAAACCGCGCAGGCTGATGTGGTTGCTATTCAGGGGCTGCTGGCAAAAGAGTATCAGCTGCCTGACTCCGTCGTGTATCCCGATGGTTACAACGCCTATTTCTTCGATGCCGAAGCTGATAACTATTCCGGTGTGGCCATCCTCACCCGTGAAGTGCCGAAAGCCATTATGACCGGTCTGGCATTCCCGCAGTGCGATATGCAGGGGCGCTTTATTCAGGCGGATTTCGATCATGTCAGCGTTGGCTCCATCCTGTTCCCGACGATCGATGAGCACAATACTCTGGAAGATAAACTGGCCTTCCAGAAATCCTTCCTGGAGCATCTGAACAAAACCCGGCGCAAACGCCGCGAGTTTATATTCTGCGGCAACTTTGAAGCGGCACATAAAACCATTGATCTGGCCGACTGGCAGAGCAATCAGGACACACCGGGCTTCCTGCCGGAAGAACGCGCCTGGTTCGATCAGATGTTTGGCCCGGCCGGTTATGTCGATGCCTTCCGCGAAGCCAATTTCGGCGAGAACCAGTTTACCTGGTGGCCGGATGCCGAAAGCGCGCGCCGCAATCAACACGGCTGGCGTAAGGATTATCAGATCTGCACTCCGGGCATCCGTCAGTTTGTGGTGGAAGCCAAGCTCGATATCAACCTGCGTTTTGGTGATCACGCCGCGGTCATGGTGGAATACGAGTTCGACGAAGAGTAACGAAGAACAGCGTCTGACGCCGGACGTCAGACGCCTGTTTTATCAGCCCGCCAGCGCTTCCCTCTGTTTCGCGCTCAGCTCACCGATGGCTTTCTGTGCCAGTGCCAGCATGGCGTTCAGCTCATCCGGCGTGAAGGCTTCACCTTCGGCTGTGCCCTGAATCTCCACGAAACCACCGTTCTCGGTCATGATCACGTTCAGATCGGTCTCAGCGGTGGAGTCTTCTGCATAATCCAGATCCAGCACCGCTTCACCCTTGTAGATGCCCACAGAGACGGCCGCAATCATCTGCTTAAGCGGCTCACCTTTTACTTTGCCTTTGGCTTTCAGCCAGTTAATGGCATCGACCAGCGCCACACAGGCACCGGTAATCGAGGCGGTACGGGTGCCGCCGTCGGCCTGAATCACATCGCAGTCGATGGTGATGGTGTTTTCGCCCAGCGCCGTCAGGTCAATAGCGGCGCGCAGGCTGCGGCCGATCAGGCGGGAAATTTCCACGGTGCGGCCCTGTTGTTTGCCTTTGGCCGCTTCACGGATCATGCGCGAGCCGGTCGAACGCGGCAGCATACCGTATTCCGCCGTCACCCAGCCCTGACCTTTGCCACGCAGAAACGGCGGCACGCTGGTTTCAACTGACGCGGTACAAATCACTTTGGTGTCGCCGAATTCCACCAGTACAGAACCTTCGGCATGTTTGGTGAAATTGCGGGTAATGCGCACATCACGCAGCTGATCGGTTGTACGGCCACTGGGTCTCATAAGCGGAATCCTTGAATCTGATATTGAGTAAAGGCCGGCATTATAGCGGCAAAAAGCCCCAGCCCTTACAATGCAGGGGAATTTATTAACGCGAGAGACTTATGGTTTTCAGTATGACGGCCTTTGCCCGTGCCGGCAGCGAATGCCCGCAGGGACGTTTTACCTGGGAAATCCGCTCGGTGAACAGCCGCTATCTGGAACTGCACTTCCGCCTGCCGGATGCTTTCCGCGATCTGGAACCGGCCCTGCGCGAGCGCCTGAAAAAATCCCTCAACCGCGGCAAAGTCGAATGCGCCCTGCGTTTTCAGCCGTTACAGGGCGAAAACAGACTCAGCGTAAACCACGAACTGGTACACGAGCTGAACCGTGCCGCCGATGAAGTGCATGCCATCATCGGCCCCGGCAATGCCATGAATGTGCTCGAAGTACTGGCCTGGCCCGGTGTGATCAGCAGTGCGGAAACCGACGACAAAGCACTGCAACAGGCTGCATTGCAGGCGTTCGACGATTGCCTGCGCAGCAGTTGCGATGCCCGGGCGCGGGAAGGTGAAGAACTGGCCGCATTAATCCGCCAGCGGCTGGAAAAAATGCAG
The DNA here is from genome assembly GCF_002335285.1 of Thalassolituus sp. UBA2009. Taxonomy (NCBI): domain Bacteria; kingdom Pseudomonadati; phylum Pseudomonadota; class Gammaproteobacteria; order Oceanospirillales; family Oceanospirillaceae; genus Thalassolituus; species Thalassolituus sp. UBA2009. Next base: position 556 of record NZ_DDCJ01000018.1, on the reverse strand, counting down.
CAGATTGTAGCTGCCGTTAGCGCCGCGATGCCCCAGGCACTGGCTGCCCAGCGTCAGCAGCTGGATGATAAAATCGCCGAACTGAATATCACCCTCGACAGCAGCCGGCTGGAAACCGAAATGGTGCTACTGGCACAGAAAGCCGATGTCGCCGAAGAACTCGACCGCCTGAACACCCATATTCAGGAAGTCGGCCGCATTCTCAGCCAGGACGAACCCATCGGCCGCCGCCTCGATTTTATGATGCAGGAGCTGAATCGCGAGGCGAATACGCTATCCTCTAAATCACTGACTACCAGCATTACCCAGGCCGCCGTCGACCTGAAAGTGCTGATCGAACAAATGCGTGAGCAGGTACAGAACATTGAATAACCCAACCCCAACGTCCGGCCAGAACAGCGAGCTTCCTATGATTGGTACCCTGTTTATCTTCTCCGCTCCGTCCGGTGCCGGTAAAACCAGTCTGGTGAAAGCCCTGCTGCAATACACCGGTTATATCGGAGTGTCCGTATCCCACACCACCCGAGCACCGCGTCCGGGCGAGGTGGACGGCAAA
>NZ_DDCJ01000121.1:6121-7630 GCF_002335285.1 Thalassolituus sp. UBA2009 | reverse complement strand
CACTTGGAAACAAATATGAAATCTCAGTCGCTATGAAGCACAATCCCTATGAAACATAAGATTCGCGAGCTTTTGGCTTATATTGAACCGGGAAACGGCGAGATACTGATTGATCTTGTGAAACTCACCCGTAACGGGCATTCATATTACTTTCAGGACAAGCGCTGGCTGCGGAATCTGCGCTGTATGGGCGGTGATGGCTGTACTTCCGATCAGGGCGAGACAATCAATATTGCCATACTGAACCGAAGATACAGCCCTGCATGGGTTGCCGGTAAAACCATTCGGGTTACTGACAGGGCAAAAGAGCGGTATCAGGTATGGCTTGAAGGTATGAATCGCTGCGAGTAGCAGATTTCATCTGGCTTCCATGTTCTGCGTGGGAGTCCTTGCGGGCACCGTTGCATTCCCACGCGGAGCGTAGGAACGAGAGATGTTTGTTCCATTGGTATTTATGATCAGTGTTTTGTGGATTTATTTTACCTCGCCTGATCATCCCAGCAGCGGCTTACCGGATAAATTCGAGCTGGAAGAAAAAGAAGGAGCGCTTAGTGTTATTAATAATACAATGGGATAGTTAATAAAGATTTTGAGGGGGATGATAATGAAGCTATTACTAGTTTTTATGTGTTTTTTTAGTCTTTCATTGAGTGCAGAAGAGAGAATTAAATATCTAAGTATTTTGGAACTATATGGACGTGGAGAGGTGATGAGTGAGGGGTTAGTTGATGTTGATGGTTACTTTACTTCGTTTAATGATTCGACAATATATAGCCCAAAAGTTTTCTATAAATATATTGCTGATAGAAAGTCATTGTATGTTGAAGCCTTAATAGGGCATTACGCATTGGACCTAACTATTGGTGGAAGGGCTGATGAAAAAATTTGTGAATATGGTGGTGCATCTGGTGGTGGAGATATACGAATACTTGAAATTAAAAGTAAGAAATTATATGTAAAATCTGAGTGGTCTTGTGGAACTGCAGGCTGTTCCTATAATTTAAAATTTACTGAGATTTATAATTCTAATGATTGTGGGTGGATGTGATGGGTACAACTTTGGAAGGTGTAAGTAACTATGGAGAATTCCTTCATCTTGCTCCCACGCTCTGCGTGGGAGTCATAGCGCAATCTAAATCAGAAGCCATAAAAAAGCCCGCATCAGCGGGCTTTTTTAACCGTTTATCACCACATCAGATCATCCGGAATCTGATACGCTGCATACGGATCATCTTCATCCATCGCATCGGCGGTGCTTTCTGCAATATAAATAAAGTGATTATCTTTGCGCTGGCGGATTTTCTCAGCAATCTGCAGTGGCAGTACTTCGTATTTTTTCTCGCCCGGTAAATCCAATGCGATAACCGCCAGCTGGCCGCGGCTTAAGCGGTCCCAGATGGCCTGGTCAACGTAAATGGATTTCACTTTTTTGCCATCAACAAACTGATATTTAATATCGGCATATTCGCTTTTAATGGCGTTGGTGGTAACCAGCTGACGCACCTGAGC
>NZ_DDCJ01000121.1:0-5862 GCF_002335285.1 Thalassolituus sp. UBA2009 | reverse complement strand
GCTTTTTCTTTACGCGCAGCGTCGGCTTTGGCCTTGGCTTCGTCGATCTGGTTGTCTTGTCCGGTACGCTGCAGGTGATCCTGCTTTTTCAGTTCTTTGGCGGCTTTTTTCGCTTTTTGCTTGTCGATCAGACCGGCGGCGAGCAGCTGTTCCTGTAATGACTTGGCCATAATAATTCCTCAGCGTTGCCATACACCGGCAGGAATTAAATCTGCCAGCTGGTCGATGGTGTTGTCGCGTTCGTTAACGTCGGCGGCAACCACGGTAACGTGGCCGAGCTTACGCGCCGGGCGCGCTTCTTTGCCATAGGAGTGGCGGAAGGCGTTGCCGATGGTGGCGGCTTTTTCGGCCGGAGTTTCATCGCTGATCACGTTTAGCATGGCAACGGCCGGGTATTTGGCGGTGGTATCGCCCAGGGCGCGGCCGGCAATGGCCAGCATATGGTTGCGGAACTGGCTGGTGGCGGCGCCTTCAATCGACCAGTGGCCGGAGTTGTGTACGCGCGGTGCCACTTCGTTGGCGACCAGGCCGCTTGCGGTGTCGAACAGTTCCAGCGTGATGGTGCCTACATAGTCGAGGCTGTCGGCCAGCTGGCGGATATAGCGCTCGGCCTGTTGCGCTTTTTCGGCACTGAGGTCGGCGGCCGGGAACAGCGAGTAACGCAGAATGCCTTCGTGGTGTACGTTTTCGGTCATCGGCCAGATCACCATATTGCCGTTAACGTCGCGGCTGGCGATGACGGAGGTTTCGCGCTCAAAGCTGACAAAGGCTTCGGCGATCAGTTCACGTCCACCAATGGCGGCCCAGGCTGGTTCGGCATCGGCCGGACTGCGCAGCACATACTGACCTTTACCGTCGTAACCTTCGGTGGTGGTTTTCAGCACGATGGGCAGGCCCAGCTGTTCTACTGCGGCGCGCAGATCGTCGAGTGAATTAACGGCACAGAAATCGGCGGTGTCGATACCGGCGGCACGAAGGGCGATTTTTTCCAGCAGACGGTTCTGGAAGGTTTTCAGTGCTTTCAGGCTGGGATACAGCTTGTCGGCAACGCTTTCCAGACGGGCAACGATGTGTGCCGGGATATTTTCGGTTTCGAACGATACGCGCTCAACGCTGGCGAGAAACGCATCCAGAGCTTCGTCGCTGTGGGCACGCAGATCGTACAGCGATACTTCAATATCGCTGATGTCCTGCACACTGTCAGACAGCATCTGGCCCAGCTGGCCGTTACCTAAAATACCGATTTTCATGCTTCTTCACTCTCAGAAAAGTCGGGCCCGGCAGTACCGGGCCCGGATAGGTCGTTAACGCTTACAGTGCGGTGCGCGGATCGGGTTCAGCCAGCACGCTGTCGGTCTGTTCGGCGCGGAAGGCGTCGATTTTGGCCAGCAGGTCGTTGTCGCTGGTGGCCAGAATCTGGGCGGCCAGCAGACCGGCGTTTTTCGCACCGGCATCACCGATGGCCAGAGTACCAACGGCAACACCACCAGGCATCTGTACGATGGACAACAGCGAATCCAGGCCGCTCAGGGCGCGGGATTTAACCGGCACGCCGAGTACCGGCAACGAGGTCTGGGAGGCACACATGCCCGGCAGGTGAGCAGCGCCACCGGCACCGGCGATGATGACTTTAATGCCGCGGCCCTGAGCGGTTTTGGCGTAATCAAACAGCAGATCCGGGGTGCGGTGGGCAGACACCACTTTTACTTCGTAGGCCACGCCCAGTTTATCCAGCATATCTGCTGCGTGTTGCATGGTGGGCCAGTCGCTCTTAGAGCCCATGATGATACCAACCGCTACGGTCATCGGGTCATCCTCGTTGAATTCAGTCAGGGCAGCCAAAGTGGCGGCCGGTGCAGGAAAGCGGCGCATTCTATCACAAGGTTTACAGCATGATTAAGCGGATACGGGGGCAGGAAAGCGGGGTCAGCGCTTTCAAGCAGATTCAGTTTCTGGATCAGGGTGAACAGGGGGCTGGGGCAGATATGTGGTTGTCAGGTCTGAAAAGCCAGTATTTATGCCTTGTCGGCATTAGTCATGCTCTTGCAGCAGACAAAAAATCTTCTGCTTCTGGCCTGACTGGCTCTTCCTGTAAGGACTAAAACCATTTACTTTGTGTGGATTAGTGGTCTACAGTTGAGTAAATTATAATCAAATTCCGGATGAAGCGGAATGTGGGGCCAGATTGTTGTTGGCATAGCCTGAGGAGTTGAAACGGATGCCAGGTCTTTATGGCCGGGTCAGACAGATGGTGACCCGCCTTAATATGAAAAACGACAGCGAGCTGTATCAGGTGTTGTTTGATACGGCTGCCGCAGGGATTGTCAGTATTAACAGTGAAGGAGATATTCAGGCCTGTAATCCGGCGCTTTGCCGTATTTTCGGTTATGAAGCAGAGGAATTACTGGGCCAGAACATTGCGATGCTGATGCCGGCCCGTCATGGCCAGCGTCATCAGGGATATATCGAGCAGTATCTGCGCGAAGGCCACGCCACCGTAATGGGGCGTGGCCGCGAGTTACCGGGGCTGCGTAAAAACGGTGAGGAGTTTTTGCTGCATCTGTCGGTAAGCGAAATGAATCTGGATGGTTCACCGAGTTTTACTGCGATTGTGCACGATCTGACTGCCTCACTGAGCGGCCACAGCCATGAGCAAGCGCGTGATCAGGTCTGGCTTGGCAGTGTGCTGGATCACACCCCCGCTGCGGTAACGGTTAAGGATATGCAGGGCCGTTATCTGTTGCTTAATCATCGCGCCGAAAGCCTGCTGGGTATCCGTTCCCGTGATGCCGTCGGGCGCAGCGATGCCGAATTGTTTTCGCCACAATGGGCGGTATTACAACAGCGCAGTGATGAGGAAGTGAGCCACGCCGATGGTGCACGGGTATTTATCGAGCCCTTTATCGGTACCCGTCAGGAAGGCGTTGCCGGTAAACATGATAATAACCACGGCAGCAGTACCATCAGTTTTCTGACCAGCAAGAATGTTCTGCGTGATGCGTCCGGTGAAGCCATGGGTATTGTTGCCATCCGCCTGGATATTTCGGCGCTGCCGGTGCTCAGTCACCCGGCAGCAGAGGCTGATGTGCATCTGCTGAACGTGTTACCACAGCCGCTGGCATTATTAACCGCCGATGGTGAAGTGTTGCAGGCCAACGATGCCTACGCCCGCCGTTTTGGCCTGAGTGCGCGCTCGTTGAAAGGCTGTAATGTGCAGTTACTGGAATCGGAGCGCTTTGTTGACTGGTTCCGCCGTTTTCAGTTGCAGGAAGAATTAGCAGCGTCGCGCCATATCGAAGAACCCTGGCAGCTGCAATTACAGACCCATCAGCAAGACGGGCAGAAACTGATATTACTGACCGCCAGTCCGCACAGTGCCACGGTTTCTGCACCGGTATCCGCAATTGCCGGTAACCGCTCTGCGGCCGCAGGTGAACACCTCCAGACACTGACCGATAACGCGCGTTTTATCGCCGGGCTCAGCCATGAGTTGCGCACGCCGTTAAATGCGGTGATTGGTTTCAGTCAGCTGCTGAAGCCGGAACTGCAGACTCCTGAGCAGAATGAAGCCATCGATCTGATTGAGCGTGCCGGTAAACATTTGGTGGCGCTGGTTGATCAGGTGCTGGATCTGGTGAAGCTGGAAGGACATATCCTCGAACCGCAGAACGAAGCGGTCGGCTTGCTGGCATTGCTGGAGGAGTGTCAGGAGCTGGTACGTGCGGATGCGTTTGCCCGCGGTATCCGTATCCGCATGCACAGCGCGGTTGCTGAGCCCTGGGTCTGCGCCGACCGGGTACGCTGTAAGCAGATTGTGCTGAACCTGCTCAGCAATGCGATCAAATATAACTGCGAGGGTGGCAGTGTGGATATCCGCATTGAGCCGGCGGAAAGCGAGCGTGTACGGATCAGTGTACGTGATACCGGCTGTGGCATTGCGGCGGAACATCAGGCCGATATGTTTATGCCGTTTCAGCGTCTGGGCGCCCAGCAAAGCGGGGTTGAGGGCAGTGGTCTGGGTCTGGCAATCAGCCGGGTATTGGCACAGCGTATGAACGGTGTACTGGCATTCAGCAGTGAAGAAGGTGAGGGCAGTTGTTTCTGGCTGGAGCTGCCGCAGGCGGCACCGATGTACTCGTTTAATGCTATTCAGCCTGCTTTCAGCGCTGTGACCTCAGCGAAAAAGCATGGGGAGAGCGATAATCAGCGGCGTGTGCTTTATATCGAAGATAACCCGATTAATGCCCGCTTTGTTGAGCTGGGGCTGAAGCGCCGTGATAACGTCCACGTTGCTATTGCCCGTACCGGCCGCGAAGGGATGGATATGGCGCAGCAGCATGCACCGGACGTTATTCTGCTGGATATGCGTCTGCCGGATATTCATGGTCTGGATGTGCTGAAAAAATTACGCGCTATGCCGGAGTTACGCCATGCGCGTATTTATGGGGTCAGTGCTGATGCTTTGCCGGATCAGATCCGTCAGGCACAGGATGCCGGTGTCGATGGTTATATGACCAAGCCCTTCGACCTGCAGGCGCTGGGCGATATGATTGACAGCCCACAGCAATAATTGCTGTGGGCTGTCGGTGTAAAAGTGCGCTTTACAGGCTGAGCTGGCCGTTATTAATGGCCTGCTCTAATGCCGGTGTTAATGGCTGATAAGGCTCATTTTTATTGCTCAGCACCAGCAGCGGATCGCTGACTTTGGCCAGATGGAAAGCCTCGTCTTTTAATTCCACTTTGCGGTACTTAAAGGTACCGGTAACTTCTTCCTGTGGACGCAGGCGTAAAAATAGCGGGATGGCGTAGGCCGGTAATTTTTCCCGCAGGTGCAGGGTCAGAGCATTCCAGTTGATGTCGGCCCCGGCGCGCAAGGTCAGGGCTGCCATGCCGGCACGGCCATCGGTGTGTGGCACTTCCACGCCATACACCACCGCATGCTCAATATCGGCAAATTCCATCAGAATGGATTCCACCTCAGTGGTGGCCACGTTTTCGCCTTTCCAGCGGAAGGTATCCCCCAGACGGTCAGCAAAAGCGACGTGTTTAAAACCCTGGTTCAGCACCAGATCACCACTGTTAAACCAGCAGTCGCCTTTTTTAAATACATCACGGAACAGTTTTTTCTGGCTCGCTTCGGCGTCGGTATAACCTTCAAACGGCTGCTTATCGTTGACCTCGGTAATTAACAGGCCGGTGCCGCCTTTTTTAACCGGCAGCATAAAGCCTTTTTTATCACGCAGGGGTTCGTCATTTTCAATATCGTAAGCCACGATGTTGTAAGACAGCGGACAGATACCGGCAGTCTGATCCAGATTTAGCGCATTGGTAAATACCAGATTGCATTCGCTGGCGCCGTAAAATTCGTTGATATGTTTAATATTGAAACGCTGCTTGAATTCCATCCAGATATCGGGGCGCAGACCGTTGCCGATAATCACGCGGATATTATGCTGCTGGTCTTTGTCTGAGGGCGCTGTATTCAGCAGGTAACGGCACAATTCGCCGATATAACAAAAACCGGTGGCGCCGTATTCGCGGATTTCATCCCAGAAACGCGAGACACTGAATTTGCGTGAAATCGCAATGCAGGCACCAGCGCCCAATACCGCAGCCATCGATACGGTAAGCGCATTATTATGGTAAAGCGGCAGGCTGACATAGAGTACATCGTCTTTGCGTAATTTCATCGACGCCAGGCCCATGCCCGCCATCGATTTAAACCAGCGGTAATGACTCATCACCGAGGCTTTTGGCAGGCCGGTGGTGCCGGAAGTGAAAATGTAATAGCAGGGCTGATGCATTTTTACCTGTTGTGTACTGGCCGGATTATTTTGTTCCTGTGAGGCGATGACCTGCTCC
>NZ_DDCJ01000129.1:9808-24302 GCF_002335285.1 Thalassolituus sp. UBA2009 | reverse complement strand
GGCAAAACCGCCGACCAGAATGGCTGAAGTAATCAGCAGCGCCACGCCGACGGTGTGAAACGCATAGCGTATGGCATCGGCCGCCTGCATCGTCAGCACCTTGCGCGCGTGCTGGTATTTACTGAGAAAATGCACGGTGTCATCCACTACAATCCCCAGACTGAGACACACCACCACCGAGGTGGCGGTATCCACCAGGCCGCTGATCATGCCCCATAGACCGTAGGCCATCGCCGCCGGCAAAATATTCGGAATCATGCTGATTAAGCCCATTTTCCACGACCGCAGGGCGGCAATCAGCAGCAGCGAAATTAATACCAGCGCAATACCGGTGCCCTGCAACATGCCATGAATATTGCGGAAGGTAAGGTTGGCGAACACCACATCCAGGCCGGTAGCTTCGCTCAGATGCAACAGCGGTGCATGTTGCTGTGCCCAGGCAATGGCGGCCTGTTCGACGCGGATAATATTGACCGAATCGGAGCGGTATAAACGTACCTGCAGACGTGAAGATGAGCGGTCATTATTGACCGTATCGTCCAGACCCAGCCCCAGCGGTAACGACAGTTCGTACAGCAATAAATACTGTGCCGCCGCTTCGGCGGAGTCGGGCACGCGGTAAAAGGCCGGATCGCCGCCGTTTAAATTCTGATTAAGGCGTTTAATGATGTCGGTCAGGCTGCTGACATGCACGACCTCGGGCTGAGCGCGCAGCCACTGGCTGAAGGCTTCCAGTTGCTGCAGATAGTCAACATTATTAATGCCTTCCGCCTGCTGGCTGTCGGCAATCATAAACAGAAGATGCAGGCCACCCAGTTCCCGGTCGATCATGTCGTTGGTCTGACGCACTTCAAAACTTTCGTCAAAAAATTCGTGCCAGCGTTCGGTAATTTCGTTGCGGCTGATCTGGCTGGCACAGGCGGCGACAATCAGCAGCATGCTGAGCAGCAGACCTTTATGATGACGCACAATCAGATCGGCCAGACGGTCAATCCACTGGTGGTTATTTTCGGCGCGTAATTTTTCCGGAACCGGCAGTAACGCCAGCACGGCAGGCAGAAAGGTGAGGGTAAAGGCCCAGGCAAAAAATACCCCGGCGGCAATCATATTACCCATGTCACGGTAAGGCGGAGAGTCGCTGGTATTCAGGCAGAGTACGCCGACCATGGTGGTAATACTGGTGATTAAAACCGGGGAGAAATTCAGCCTCATGCTGTTAAGCAGTGCCTGCTGCCGTGGCTGGCCGTGGCGCAGGGCAAAATAATACGACACCAGAATATGCACGGTATCGGCGACGGCAATGGTCATGATGGCGGTGGGTACAAAACCGGTGGGCGGTGTCAGGGTATAACCCAGCCAGCCGAACAGGCCCATGGTGGACACCACCGAGAAACTGATAATGCCGAGAATCAGCAGGGTGCCCGACAGTGTACGCAGGGTCAGCAGCATAATGCTGATCATTACCAGATAAGACACCAGCAATAATGACTGAATATCCTGATGAATGGCTTCACCCATGGTGACATTGGAAACCAGCGACCCGCTGAGCATAATCCTGAAATCCGGGTAGCGGGCGCGGAATTCATCGGCCAGTGCGCGGGCGGCGTATACCACCTCCGGGGATTTTTCGGCGCTTTTTCCTTCCGGTAATAAAAAGCGCACATTAACGCCGGAGGTGCCGCCATCGGCGGAGATTAATTTATGCAGCAGTTCGGGTAATGAAACAGCCAGTTGTTGCAGGTCGGATAAATCTTCCGTTAATTCTTCTGTGCGGTAAAAATCGTTGATCAGCAGGTCATCGCCATCAACCTGAGTGTGCTGATAATTCTGCAGCGAGTCGACCCGCTGCGAATAGGGCAGCTGCCAGCCGCGTTCTGTCAGTTGTTCTATCAGGGTCAGCCCCTGTGGGGTAAACAGGCTGCCGTTGGGTTTCTGCACCAGAAAATAAATATTATCCTGATTCGAATAAGTGCGCTCCATGGCTTCGAAGGCCTTTAACTGCGGATTTTCCGGGCCGAAATAGGTGCGGAAATCGCTGGTAAAGCTCAGCTTCAGTACGCCGCTGGCAAGCAGGGCAACGATTAACAGGGTAAAAAACACAACGCGGCGCGGGTGGCTGATAACCCACTGTAGGTAGCTTTGGATCATGGTGAAAATGCCTGCAGGCAGAAATTATTATTGTCGGCCGATTGTAGGCCGGTCAGGCCTGCCCACAAGGGGGAATTCCGCCATTCGGATACCTCTTCAGGCGTATAGCGATGGGCGCCTCAGGCTCTCGCCGCTATACTGGGGCAGACTTTCAGTCTGATACAGCAACAAAAAGCAACAAAAAGCAACAAACAGGAAGAACAGCATGAACGGCAGTAACGATCAGGCAGTACCCAGCATGAACTGGCAGCAATTATTATCGGCCGCCCGTTCCGGTGAGCGTCAGGGTTCGCTGGGTTTTGCGCTGGAACCCGGGCGTACGCCGTTTCATAAAGATTATGACCGTATTATTTTTTCTTCGGCGTTCCGTCGCCTTGACCGCAAAACCCAGGTGCATCCGTTATCGGAAAATGACCACGTACACAGTCGTCTGACCCACAGTCTGGAAGTTGGTTGTGTTGGCCGCTCGCTGGGTACCCGGGTTGGTCAGGCGCTGGGGAATCGCTTACCGGCCGGTATCGATGCCAGCGATGTTGGCGCACTGGTGCAGGCCGCCTGTCTGGCCCACGATATTGGTAATCCGCCCTATGGCCACACCGGCGAAGATGCTATCCGTCACTGGTTCCGCGCGGAGGAAAATGCACATTTCCTGCAGGAACTGACACCACTGCAGCGTGCTGATCTGCAAACCTTTGAAGGTAATGCGCAGGGTTTCCGCATTGTGACTCAGGTAGAGTCGCACCGTTTTCAGGGCGGTATGCGTTTAACCTACGGTACCTTGGGTGCTTTTCTTAAATACCCCTGGACGGTGGATTATGTGCAGCGCGGCGAGGCGAAAAAGTTCGGCTGTTATCAGACCGAATTACCGCTGCTGCGTGAGATTGCCGGGCGTCTTGGTTTGCTGGAATTAAAGCCGGACTACTGGGCGCGCCATCCGCTGGTGTATCTGCTCGAAGCGGCGGACGATATCTGTTACGGCCTGATCGATCTGGAAGACGGTATCGAAATGGATCTGCTGCGCTACGATGAAGTTGAAGCACTGCTTAAGCCTCTGCTGGCCGATCACTGGGACATGGCTCAGGCCGAACTGGAGCAGGCCGATAACCTGCGCCGGCGTTTACAGGTGTTGCGCGGTATGGCGATGGAAGTTTTGGTTACGGCTGCCAGCCAGGCCTTTATCCGTAACGAGCAGGCGTTACTGTGCGGTACGCTGCAGGGCGATCTGATTGATTACTGCCCGCCGGTGGTTAAGGCTGTTGTGCAGGGCGCTAAAAATATGGCACGGGAGCGGATTTTTAAAGACAGCCGTAAACTGGCGGTGGAGATCGGTTCGTATTCCACTCTGGGTGTGCTGCTTGAAGCTTTTTTAAGTGCCGTGCGTGAACGCGTACTGGATGGTCAGGCGACCTTCCGTAATCAGCGCGTGCTGGAATTAATGGGCCGTTCGGCGCCACAGGCCGATTGGAGCCTGTACGAAGCCTATATGCGCGCGCTGGATTTTATCTCCGGCATGACCGACAGCTATGCCGCTCAGATTGCCCGGCAGTTTTCCGGTTATCAGCCACCGGGGCGTGGGTTTTTAACAACGCCGGGTTATGGCCGTTGTTTTATCGTTGCTGTTGCTGTTGCTGTTGCTGTTGCTGTTGCTGTTGCAGGACGGGCGGCTGATAATCAGCGCCGTATTTTTTTCTTCTTTTTTTGCGCCGGTGAGGTGCTCTGATGATTAACGAATTATTACTGATAGCGCTGCTGATTGTACTCAGCGGGCTGTTTGCGGTGTCGGAAATATCCATCGCTGCGGCACGTAAAATCAAATTACGGGTACTGGCCGATGAAGGCAACGAGCAGGCTGAGGCGGTGCTGCGTTTGCAGGAAGAACCCGGTGCTTTTTTTGCCATGATACAGATCGCCCTGAATGCGATTGCCATCATGGGCGGTATCGTCGGTGAGCAGACCCTGACGCCGTATTTTCAGAATCTGCTGCAGCTGTTTTATCAGGGCCCGATGCTGGAACAGATCAGCTTTGTGCTGTCTTTTACCACGGTTACCTCGCTGTTTATTCTGTTTGCCGATCTGTTGCCGAAGCGTCTGGGCATGATTATTCCGGAAACCATGGCGATGAAAGTCGTTACGCCGATGCGCTGGGTCACGCAGTTACTTAAGCCTCTGGTGATGTTATTTAACAGCCTGACCAACCTGTTGCTGCGCCTGTTTGGCTTGCCGATGCAGCGGGAAGATACGGTCACCACCGACGATATTGTTGCCATGATGGATGCCGGTGCCGAGCACGGCAGTCTGCAGCAGCAGGAATACCATCTGATTGGTAATGTGTTTGAGCTGGAAGGGCGCACGCTGCCAACGGCGATGACCATGCGTGAGCAGATTGTCTATTTCGATATTAACGACAGCAGTGCAGATATCAGCGCCAAAATTATCGAGCATCCGCACAACTGGTTTTTAATCTGTGATGGCTCGCTGGATAAGCTGGTGGGTGCGGTCGAGTCGAAAGAAATTCTGCGCAAGGTATTAAAAGGGGAACAGGCGCAGATTGGCGACGATATGATCGAACGCGAGCTGCTGTATTTACCCGACACCCTGACCCTGGCCGAAGGCCTGAACGCCTTTAAAACCACTGCACAGCCGTTTGCTGTGGTACTGAATGAATATGCGTTGGTGGTGGGTATTCTGACGGTCAAAGATTTAATGAACAGCTTTATGGGCGATCTGGTCGCGTCCAGTGGTGACGAACAGATTGTCCGCCGTGACGCCAGCTCCTGGCTGGTGGATGGCAGCACCCCGGTGGTCGATCTGGCACGGGTGCTGGAGCTGGATATCGATGATTTTCCGGATAACAGCCAGTATGAAACCGTCGCCGGGTTTTTAATTTACCGCCTGAAACGCATTCCGAAGCGGACCGATTTTATTACTTTTGCCGGTTTTAAATTTGAGGCGATGGATATCGACAACCTGCGCGTCGATCAGCTGATGGTGTCACGTATTAAAGAAAACGACAGCCCGCAGACAAACCATATCAGCGGGCCGTTGTAATCATTTTATTGCCTGTGTTGCGGCCGGAATAACCTGCTGCAGATGGGCAATAAAATTCTGTTCCAGATGGCTGGTATCGCCGGCAATTACATTGTCGGCGTGAAAGGTTGGCCATTGTTCACGCAGACCCAGGTAACGGTTGGTGAGAATGGGCTGTACCAGAACGTCATCAATATGCTGATAATTTTCCAGCACCGGACAGGCGCCCAGGTCGCTGGCTTTCATATTGGAAGTAACAACCAGCATAAAAGCCTTGCCGCCCAGCTGTCCGCCTTCGCCATAAATATCGGTAATTAAAAAGGTTTTACGGTGCTGCAATACTTCATCAAAGTATTCTTTTAACAGCGCCGGCGCACCAAACCACCAGATCGGAAAATGGTAAACGATGGCATCGGCCCAGTGCAGATGCTCTATTTCTTCTTCGATGTTCCAGCCGCCAACAGCTTTAATCGCTGCCAGATTACGCACCTGAACGGAATGTCCCTGACGCCGTGCGAAGCCCTCGGTTAATGCTGCAAGGGTGGCATTTAATTCGCCTTTGGCGGCGTACAGTTTGGGGTTGGTGGTCAGGATCAGAATATTCATTTATACCTCTGCCGGTCAGCGGCGGTTGTTTTGCGGTTAACAATGGGTTGTCGTCACAATAAATAAGGCAGCCGGGAACGGTAGGCACAGGCCTGGCCGTTGCTGTCTGTATGAGCGCGCAGCAATAAACAATGACGCTCCAGACTCAGTTGTCAGTCTTTGTTGTGACGGCGGCAGGTACGGATATGGCGGAACATTGTCCGTACGGGAATGCAGTAAACGGCTGTGCTCATATGGCCTCCTGTCAGGTCCTAATCAAAACGGTGTAATACATCGCCCAGCGGACGGCGGGTTTTCTCTCCCGGTTCTGTCAGGCGATAGCCCAGCGCCAGTGCCCAGACCGGTTTGAACATAGTGTTATCAACACCGGTAAGCTCCTGCAGTTGCTGCTCCCAGACTTCCTGTACAAAACCTTCGATCGGGCAGGAGTCGATACCCAGAAAAGCGGCCACTGTCATCATGTTGGCCAGTGGCAGATACGTCTGATGGGTGGCCCAGTCGGTCAGGCTGCGTTCGGATTCCAGCAGGTTGAAATCCTGTTCCTGAAAGGTGCGGAAGAAGCCGCCTTTTGCATTCACCACTTCCGCAGGCAGTTGCTGCACCTCGGTCATCATATGGCGGATGTAATCAGAGTCATGACGCACGCCCGGAGCGCGGCGCACCATGCCAATTAACACGTGGCTGGCACTGGCAAACTGGCGTTTACCGCCCCAGCTGTTTTCGCTCAGTTGCTCGCGCAATTGTGGATTCTGAATCAGCAGAAACAGCCAGGGCTCGAAGCCAAAAGAGCTGGGAGAAAGGCGTCCGGCTTCGATGATAGTGGCAAAGTCTTCGCTGCTGATTTTTCGGGCCGGATCAAAGGTTTTGCAGGCATGGCGGAAGCGGAATGCCTGCAGAATCTGCTGGCGCAGGGCTTCCTGTCTGTTGTCTGCAGACTGGTTATTAGCAGGTTGAGTGGCTTGAGAGCGCTGGGTTGTTGCTTCGTGGGCGGACATATCGTGTTCCTCGGATGGAGTGGAATATGCCCAGTCTATTTATTGTTTGAGATTGAAAAAGACGATAACGTTTGAGTTACTTTCAAAAATATTTTGATAGTGGCTGTTAAATGGAGGCATTAATGAATCTCGCCGATCTGGAGCTGTTTATTCAGGTGGCCGATGCAGGCAGTTTATCGGCCGCTGCGCGGGTGCTGGACTGCAGCCCGGCGGTGGCCAGTGCGGCATTAAAGCGGCTTGAACTGCAGCTGGGCGCGCGTCTGTTCAGCCGTTCAACCCGCTCATTACGGCTGACGCGGGAAGGGACGTTGTTTCTGGCGTATGCGCGCAAGGCGCTCAGTCTGCTGCAGGAGGGTCGCGGTTTACTGGACGGTGAGCTGCATCATGTGGCCGGGCAGCTGAGCATTTCTGCGCCTTCTGATCTGGGGCGGCACTGGCTGCAACCGGCGCTGAATGATTTTCAGGCACTGTACCCGCAGGTGCAGCTGCAGCTGAGTCTGAGTGATGAGCTGAGTAATTTTTACCGTGATCCGGTGGATGTGGCGCTGCGTTACGGTCAGCTGAGTGATTCCGGGCTGATCGCCACGCGCCTGTTGGATAACCGCCGGTTGCTTTGTGCCGCACCGGCATATCTGCAACGGGCGGGAATGCCGCAGCAGCTGGAGGCGTTAAAACAGCATAATTGCCTGACCTTTTTCCTGCGCGGCGAGCGTTATGATCACTGGCACTTCTGTGATGAGCAGGGCAATCAGAGCGATCTGACGGTCAGCGGTAACCGCAGTGCCAGCGATGGGGCACTGGTGCGCGAATGGGCGCTGGCCGGTCTGGGGATTGCCTACAAATCGCAGCTCGATATCGCCGCTGATTTGCAGGCCGGACGACTGCAGGCTGTGCTGCCGGATTACTGGCAGGATGCGCCGCTGTATCTGGTGTATGCCGAGCGCGAATATCTGCGCCCGGCGGTACGGTGTTTTATCGACTTTATGAAGGCGCGGGTGCGCGGCTGAAGCTCAGCTGCGTCCGGCGCGTAATTCGATAACTTCGGCCGCAGGCGGCAGAGGGGTAGTGCTTTGTGCTGCGTTGTCTTCTGCCGGGTTGTTTGCCGCAGGGCTGTTTTCGGACGTTCCGGCAGCCGCTTCTTCCATGGCCCGCAGGCGTTCTTTTTCCAGTTTTTTCTTCCAGCGTTTTTCAGCCTTTTTCAGGTGTTTTCCCATCATTTTTGCCAGCTGCGGCACCAGTGCCGGTGGCAGGTCGTGGCCCATGCCCTGAATGACTTTCAGCTTGGCTTTGCGGATGGCGGCGGCGGTATCTTCGCCCATTCGCACCGGAATTAACGGATCGTCGGTACCGTGAATCACCAGCGTTGGCAGTTTGATTTTACGCAGCAGGTGGCTGCGGTCACCGGCGGCGGTAATGGCAACCAGCTGGCGTTTGAAACCGGTGGGATTGGTGGTGCGCTCAAAACTGGTTTCGGCCAGCGCGCGCAGTTCCATTTCATCCATCGGGTAGGCCGGACTGCCGATTAAACGGTTCATACGCATGGTATAGCGGATGGACGCTTCGCGGTTAAACGGTGTCGGGCGCTTGGCCAGTTGCAGCAGCACTTTCAGTTTGGCGTCGGGCAGACCCGGGCTGGTGGCCGACGACATAATGGAAGTCAGGCTGCGTACCCGCTTTTTATGTTTGGCGGCGAGAATCTGGGCAATCATGCCGCCCATGGAGGCCCCCACCAGATGAGCGCTGTCGATCTCCAGTTCATCCATTAACGCCAGCACATCACGCGACATATCTTTCAGCGTGTAGGGTACCTGTGCTTTGCGTTTGAGTTTGGTGACCAGCCAGGTGGCGAGCAGGCTGGGGTTACCGTGATGATCCATCTGCGATGAGCGGCCAACGTCGCGGTTATCGAAGCGAATGACCTGATAGCCTTTATCAACCAGAGCCTGACACAGGCTGTCTGGCCAGATCCGCATTTGTGCGCCTAAACCCATAATCAGGATCACAGCCGGATCAGCCGGATTGCCCATTCTTTCGTAGGCCAGCTCAATGCCATCGGGGGTGCGGATGTGGGTCATGCAACCTTGTCTCCATATTGGGGTCTTTGATACTCGCTCGCCTTGTGACCGCGCGGCGGTTAGAATGCGGAACTTTATAGATTGTAGTTATAAGTGCAGAGCTATGGATATCGATTTTCCCCTGATACTGATGGTGCTTACCCTGGGCACCGGCGTGATTGCCGGCGTCGATAAATTCTGGCTGGCCAAGCGCCGTAAAGCGCGTGCGGATGCACTCATCGCTGAGCGCGCTCACCCGGAAGACATTCATGAGGCTGAAACCGAGCCGTTTATTATCGAGCAATCGAAGTCTTTCTTCCCTGTTCTGGCCATTGTCTTTGTTCTGCGTTCGTTTGTCGCTGAGCCTTTTCAGATTCCATCCGGTTCGATGGAGCCAGGTCTGGTAAAAGGGGATTTTATTCTGGTCAGTAAGTTCCATTACGGTCTGCGTATGCCGGTGTTCGGTACCACACTGGTGCCGGTCAGTGAGCCGCAGCGCGGTGATGTGATGGTGTTTTTCCCACCGGATGACCCTCGTTACTTTATTAAGCGGGTTATTGGTCTGCCGGGTGACCATATTGAATACCGTAACCGGCAGTTGAAGGTGAACGGCGAAGTCATTGAAACCCATGAGCTGGGTGGCGAGCCTCCTTACCGTCCGCTGAAGTATTTGGCGCAGGAACAGCTGGACTCTGCTGATGCTACGGTGCAGTGGATGGTGGGGCGTGACCCGCGTACTAATCAGACCGTGGTCTGGGCAGGGCCGGAAGGCGAGTGGGATGTACCGGAAGGCAGTTACTTTATGATGGGTGACAACCGTGGTAACAGCCATGACAGCCGCGGCTGGGGCTTTGTACCGGAGAAAAATATTGTCGGTAAAGCGGTGGCTGTGTGGATGCACTGGGAAAGCTGGGGTGATATTCCATCATTTGGCCGCAATAAGTGGATCGACTGATCTACACTTAGACGATACGTTATAAACAGGTATCGTCTTATGCCATCCACTAATTCTTCCGTTAATAAAGCCTCCTGCAAATTCTGCCAGCGCTCGCGCTGGCTGATGACCATCACTATTCTCGTCGTGTTATTCAGCGTTGCCTTTCTGAATCTCGGCAGCTGAAGCACTGTTTATTTCTGCGTTTGCTTTAATTTCACTAAAGTCTTATCTGCAGCGACATATTTTTACTATTTAAGGACTGGATATTTACCGCCAAGGGCATACAATGCCGCCCCTTGACAGGTTGATGTACGGCAGTTCTGATGAATTATCTGACGAGACAGCTCAAAGGCAAGGCACTGGATATAGTCGATCGGCTGCTTCCTGTGCGACCGGTAATGCGCAGCGCCAACGAACAGATGCTGCTGGACCGTGAATCACGCCGAATGCACCTGTATTATTGCCGTACTTGCCCTTCCTCAATCTCCATTAAACGCCACTGTGAACGCCTCGGTTTGCGTGTGGTAGAAAAAGACGTCCTGCGTGTTAATGCCTACCGTAATGAACTGCTCAATGGCGGTGGCGCTCCTAAAGTTCCCTGTTTACGTGTCGATGATGAACAGGGCGGCCAGTGGCTGTACAGCCCGGATGCCATTCTCGACTATCTGAAAAACCGCTTCTGATTCTGGTCCCCTGTACATTCAGGCATTGCTCTGTGGCGTGAACGGCCTTCGTCCGTCTGACCGTCTGACGTTAGAATGCGGACATTGTTTTCCCTAGGAAATGGCCATGCCCGTTTTAACATCTTCATACTGTCCGCCGTGGTTATTAGCCAATGGCTATGTACAGAGCATTTTTCCGACTTTTTTCCGCAAGCTGAATGACGATCATCTGCTGCGCGAACGCATCACCACCGATGATGGCGATTTTCTTGATATTGACTGGAGCCGTGTCGGCTCGCGCACGCTGGTGATTGTTTCCCATGGGCTGGAAGGCCATTCGCGCCGGCCTTATGTGCTGGGTACGGTACGTGAAGCCAACCGTCAGGGGTGGGATGCGCTGGCGTGGAATTTCCGTTCCTGCAGTGGTGATACCAACTTATTGCCACGTATGTACCACAGTGGCGCAACCGATGATCTGCACCGGGTGGTGCAACATGCTCTGGCGCAGGGTTATGAGCAGGTTCACCTGGTGGGTTATTCGATGGGTGGCAATCTGAGTCTGGTATACGCCGGGCGCGAAGCTGAGCAATTGCCCACTGAGGTACGTTCGGTGGTGGCATTTTCGGTTCCCTGTGATCTGCGTGGCAGTGCGTATCAGCTGGCTAAGTGGCAGAACCGTGTATTTATGTGGAAATTCCTGCGCGACCTGAAAGAGAAAATGACGGTGAAGTCTCAGCGTTTCCCGCATCTGGTCAGCGTGGATGGCTTCGATGATATCCGTACGTTCAAAGAATTCGATGACCGCTACACCGCACCTCTGCATGGCTTCCGTGATGCTGAAGATTATTGGACGCAATCCAGTAGCCTGCGTTATCTGCCTGGGCTGCAGATTCCAACGTTGCTGGTAAACGCGCGAAATGATCCGTTTCTGTCGCCAGAATGTTTCCCTGAACAACTGGCTGCGGGGCATGAATTTCTGCATCTGGAGATGCCGGACAGTGGCGGCCATGTGGGGTTTATTCAGCGCACAGCCGATCAGACCTATTGGATGGAGCAGCGGGCAATGAGTTTTATTGCTGATGCTGTGGCGGATGTGGAAAGCCTTGCTGGACAGGCTACCCGTGAAGTGGCTGTGTCCTGAGGTGTTGCCGGGCAAAACAGCACATGTAAGCGGGTGTGATTGACGTAACTGAAGTCTTCCGGTGGTTACGGCTGGTCAGTCGGTGGGCAATATGTGACCTGATAATTGACGAAATACTTTAAATCTCAGCGTCAATATTTTGTGATCGTGTATTGAGTTGTTAAAACAGCCATTTACTGAACGTGAGTTGACTATTGTTTGAGGTAAGCGTTTTGCGAGCCTCAAGTCATGATCCGTTGGTTCTTTCTGTTTTTGCTGCTTTTCAGCAATGCCTCCCGGGCATCGATGCTGCCTGCGGCGCAGTGGCAGCAAATCCGGCTCAGCGATGATCGTGTGATTGAGGTGTTGCCCCGTGGTGATCAGCGCCAGTTGTGGGTTGAGACCCGCGACGGGGAAGCCCTGCTGGAAGTGAACGGCTACTGGTACTACGCCATGACCGGTGATGATGGTCTGCTGAGTGCAGGAGAGCCTCTGGTCAGTGGTACTCCGGCAGCAGAGTCCGTGCTTAAGCCATCATTTCATACGTTTGCTGCCCCGACCTCCCGCTTATCCACCTCCGGAACCTCTACCTTCAGCACTTCTGTTGCCGCTCCACAACGCAGACCTTTCCGTTACGACGCCAGCTCATCTTACTTTCGCCAGTCTCTGCTGGTGGTGCGTGTAGGCTTTGCTGATCAGGCCTTTATTGCCAGTGATGCCGAGGTAGCTGCACGCTTCTTCGGCAGCGAAGGCAGCGTGCAGAATTACTACCGCGAGAACTCCTATCAGCAATTTGATATTCAGCCTGCTCGTGAGCAAAACGGTGTGGCGGATGATGGCATCGTCAGTGTCGTGCTGAGCCGTAATCATCCGGATTTCGGCAACGGCTATGGCAGTGCCAGTCAGGCGCTGGTGCACGAGGTGCTGGCGCAGCTGGGCTCTCAACTGGATCTGAATGAATATGACCGCAACGGCGATCAGTGGCTCGACCCGAATGAACTGGGTGTGGTGTTTCTGATTGCCGGCTATGAACAGGCCTATGCCGGCTCGGCAACCAGTCATCCTCGGGTATGGGCACATAAATCGACTCTGTATCAGGGCCGTCTGGGGAATTTTTATCTGGCGGAATACGCCATGTTTGGTGAGCAGCACCAGACGCATCTGGCGACCATCGGTGTGATCTGCCATGAGCTGGGACACCTGCTGTTTGATCTGCCTGACCTGTATGACCGCAGCGGTAATGGTATGGGCATTGGCCGCTGGGGACTGATGGGGTTGGGGGGCTGGAACCGTACAGAGGGGGCAGCTGGCGAGACACCGGCGCATATGCTGGCATGGAGTAAAGAGCAGGCCGGGTTTATCCGTCCGCAGTCAGCAGTCAGTGGTGTTAACCAGGTGGCACTGCGTGCCGCCAGTGATGGTGATGATGCGCTGACTGTGCATCTGGATGCGTACCGCCATGGTGAACGCCTGATGCTCGAGCATCGCCGTCAGTCTGGCTATGACCAGGGTCTGCCGGGCAGTGGCGTACTGGTTAGCCGTATTAACGACCGTGCCGGTTTCGGCACCCTGAATGTGGCGCAACAGGAAGGCCGGTTGCTGGCCATTGAAGAAGCCGATGGCCGTGATGACCTGCTCAGCAACAGTAATCTGGGAGAGCCTTCCGATCTGTTCAGCTCGGTATCAGGCCAGACCCTGTATTCCGCCGCAGAAGGGCAGATCAGCAACAGCGGTGCTGTACAGTTGCTGCAACTGCAGGCTGGTCTGATCGCGGAGCTGGACGTTAATCTCTCTGCGGCTCCGGCGGGCGATAATCTGGGTCTGGATGAGTTGCCACCAAATGCCGTCTGGGGTGCTGCTGGTGGTTATGCTCAGGTGCTGATGACTCTGCCGGTTAAAGATGGGGTGTTGTCATTTGATGGTGTGGACCTGTTCGCTCTGGGTGATGGCCGGGCGGATATTGCCCTGTACCGTAGCTTTGATGGCCGGGAGGGGTGGGATCTTCTGGGGCAGGAACATCAGTTTATGCTGCAGAATGGCTGGAACCGGTTACTGCTGTCAGACCGTGTAGTGGCCAGCGGGCTGGAAAGTGTTGTGCTGCAGATCAGTGTGCAGTCGCTGTCTGGCCTGGCGCCTCTGGTAACGGATGAGCAGGGTGGCCTCAGTGGTCAGACCTGGGTGCGGGATGATAATGCTGCGGCATATCAGGAGGCAGGGTTTGACGCCAGTGTACGCCTGTTGGTCAGCGTGGATTCTGTTGCAGACATTGAAGTGCCTGCCGTGGATGCGGGTAAAGGCAATGTCAGCTCAGGTCAGGATACCGGCGCCGCTGCGGATTCAGCATCTTCGGCGGGGGCTCTGTGGTTTATATTTCCTCTTTTGTCCTTTCTTGGCTTACGCCGTCGCACCGTCTGACGTGTGCATTTCTTTTATTCAGCCGTAGCCATATCGCGGCACAGAGTGAATAATCCCATCTGAATCCGGCGGCACAGTGCTGCTGTAATCTTTCCGACAAACCGAGGATGGGCTTTGTCTTCTCCGTTCAGATTTGCCTCGCTGTTGCGGGGCTATACCCTCTATTTACTCATGCTTGTTGTGGTTGCCTGCCTGGCACTGGCAGAGCCCTTAAGCGGCCAGTGGCTGCGTTTTGACCGTCTGGCAATCGCTGACGGCCAGTGGTGGCGCCTGTTTACTGCCAGCTGGGTGCATATTTCCGGAAATCATGCGCTGAGTAATATGGCTGGGATTGCTTTGTTTGCTTATATCGCCGGCCCTTCGCTGAATTCAGTGCGCGGCCTGTTGTTGCTGTGTTGGTGTGTATTGTTTGTTGGCTGCGGTCTTTATGTGTTTGCTCCGGATCTGTATCGCTATGGCGGAATGTCCGGAGCTTCGCATGGTTTATTGCTGGTTGCGCCCTTTGTTTCGCCCTTTTACGGCCGTCGTAT
>NZ_DDCJ01000129.1:6002-9556 GCF_002335285.1 Thalassolituus sp. UBA2009 | reverse complement strand
CTGGTATGACGATATGGCTCTGGCGGATGTGATTGGTGGCCGGGTTGAAACCCGCTCACATTTGTTCGGGACACTGGCCGGAATATTTTTCTTGATGCAGCTGTACTGGCGACGAATTCTCAGGCTGGCACCGTCAGACTAGGAGCGTATCGGCTAAGCCGATGAGAAGCATCGGAGCAATAAAAAAGGCAGCCACGCTGCCTTTTTTATTGCTCTTTTTACCAGGCGGTTACCGGGTCAGCCGTTGGCGGCTATCGGCATCTGCTTGTGTGACTGACGATACTGAGCCGGGCTCTGATCAATTTCTTTGATAAAGATCCGGTCCAGAGTGCGACGGCCGGACAAGCCGATATTCAGCGCAATCTGCTCAATACTTTCATCGGTATTAACCAACAGGCGTTTGGCGGTTTCCAGACGCACACTGGTTACAATCTGCTTCAGCGAGGTTTCTTCGCGGTGCAGGTGGCGGTTCAGAGTGCGGGCACTGATGTGGAAGTAATCAGCAACTTCCTGCTGGTTGGCATTCAGGCGTATTTTGTTCTGCAGGAAAGCCTTGCGGATGCGCTCAGCCAGAGAGCCGGAGCGTGCCAGTTTGCGGTATTGCTCTTCCACCTCGCGCTTCATCATATTCAGAATGTGCGGATTGGTGTTATGCAGACCTTCATCCAGCCACTTACTGTGGAACTGGATAGAACATTCGTCAGCATTGAACTGCACGTCGCTGCGCCATTGCGAGCTGTAGTGCTCACTGTACTGCGTGGCCGGGAATGGCAGGGCGATGGTACTGATGCTCAGTTCCGGGCCACACAGCTGTCGCAGCCAGCTCAGCAGGGTGCTGATAATGATTTCGGTGCGACGGCGCTGAGTTGAAACAATAAAGTTCTCTTCAACCGGCAGTTTTACCTTAATGATGTTATCGCGGGTACGGGTTACCTGAATTTCCAGCTGATCACTCAGCAGGGAGGAAAACTTCTCCAGATAATAGAGTGCTTCGCGCAGGGTGTTGCAGCATAGAAACAGGTGCTGCAGCTGGCAGCTGCTGTGAACGTTGAATTTATGTGACGACTGCACACACAGTGACTCGTCATTTGTACGCTTAACCAGCTGGCTGATTAATTCATCGGCATCTTCTGCGTTGATCCGGCTGTCAGGATCTTTCAGTTGCTTAAGCACACGCTGAATCGCACCGGAAGCACTGTCCGGCAGCTGATCAAAAAACGTAGGGCCTGCAGCTTCCAGCAGAGGACGAACCAATGCGGTGGATACGTAACCTTGTTCCATGTTCATAGGCGTCTAATCTGATTCGGTTTTTGTTTTTTAACCTTACTCAATAGCAAGCGGTATGCCACTGATAGGTTGGTAAAAAGAGCAGGCATTATGGTAAATGAATGTGACCAAATTTGTCATGTGTTACCGTAGGTAACAAAGGGCTGGCACTTATCTACCCGAGCCCCCATTCTGGTCTAATGAGAAAGGTTATATTGTGACGAATCTAACAATTATTGGCATAAACCTACCCGGAATGAGGTTTTTTTAGCATTTTCTTGTCCGGGCAGGAGGTGAAGAAGGTACGGTTGTTCGCTTTTTCAGAATTCGTACTGCGCACCCAATGTTATCAATTGGAAGCGAACACGGCTGAACTCTTTGCTATCCAGCGCCGTTGTCTCCAATTCGGCGCGTAATGCCAGATCAGGAAGCGCGCGCCAGAAGAATCCGCCACCGGAAATCTGGTCAACGGCAGATGTTTGTTTGGTGCTGACGATACGGCGGCTGATGGTTTGGTCCTGGAATGCTTTGATTTCAACAGTGTCATAATCAGCCACCCACAGGTTGGCACCGGTTTTCAGGAAAAAATCGATACTGTCGGTCAGTGGGAAACGGTAGCGGAAAGTAATAAGAAAACTTTGCGGACGGGCGCTGGCAAAGCCGGTGTAGGTGGCATAGGCCTGTTCGCTGGCTGTTGCTTTGGTTCCGGCTACTGTGCCGTGTTTCGCGTTTTTAAACGTCGGTGGCTTATCATCAGCCACATCAGTGAAGTCGGCTTTCGGATCATCGTAACTGGCCTCACCAATATCCATAATGCCGAATTCCAGAGCCAGCCGGTCGGTAATGTTGGGTCCGAATGTCAGTTTGATGGTGTTGCCGAAAGAGTCCATATCCTGAGAGTCAGTGATACCGCCCTGCAGGCCAACAAATCCGCCTTCAGCCTGTGCTGCAGGGGATAGCAGGGATAAACCGAGCAGAGAGCTCAGCGCCAGCGAAGTCAGCATGCCACCACGTGCAGGTGTGCAGGAATATGAGGCCATAGTGAGGGAGTCCATTTTTATAGTTGTTCTGATCTGCCTGAGCAGGAATTATCTTGTTATTTTGTTGGCAGGAATTCAGCGGTATTCGCTACAGATTCCTGACGTTTGCGCATGATACCAGCCACCGCTTCAATATAAAGCCACTCTTCGGGCAATTTACGTTATAAAACCGCAGCCGGATGCAGCAGGCTGCACGTTCTGGAGTGCGTCTGGCAGAGCGCACTGTGGATGGAGGTCCGGGAGATATAGGCCTATTTGTCATTAAGTCTGTCCGATGAGCCTCTGATATTGGAAAATATGGCAATAATTGCCTTTATTTTCCGGCGAATTTTGCTATCGTTTATGAAAATCAATTCTTAAAACTACGGTTAATATGACAATTCGAGGTGTGAATTCTCCGGCAAAGCCAGCTACCTGGCTGGGAGAAAACGGCATTGTCTACCACGACCTTCACGGCTTCAGCCATTTGACGATCGATCTTGTCCGTTTTATGCACAATGCTCATGGGCGGATTGCGGGGCAGCGCAAGCGACCTGTATTACTGCTGGGGCAGGATATTCTTACCGTTGATTTCGAGGTGCAGCTTTTCGCTTCACACCCCGATCTTCTGCGTACCACAACAGCGCTGGCGATTGTGGGCGACTCTTTTATGCTGCGTCATCTGACGGCGATGTTTCTCAGTTATCACGCTCCCGCCTATCCGGTGCAACGCTTTGATCAGCGTGATGAGGCCGAATGCTGGCTGACGGGGATAGCCGCTCAGGCTCAGCATGGCTGAGCCTGAAGGCTGCTTCTGTCTCTTCAGATTTTCTCAATCCGTCCTTTCATATGAACCTTTTCGCCTCGGACGCTGCGCAGCTCGAAGTCGATGCCAGCGTTGTTTGGCTGATCACTGCTGAGTGTTTCGTGCAGGTTGTAGTGCAATTCGACAGCGGATGGCAGGAAGACCGGCAGCTTAAATTCAGTCGTCAGGCGACAAGCATCGCTGTGCAGCAGGGGTTGCAGCGCCGCCGCTGTACGGGCTTTGCTCCACATACCATGGGCAATGTGGCTTTTGAAACCGAACAGTTTGGCTGACAGAGCGTAGAGGTGAATGGGATTGGAATCACCGGAAACCCGCGCATAGCGCCGACCCAGATTACTGTGCAGCGTCCAGCGTTCTACGGTGGCGAAGCTGGCCAGTGGTGGTCGCTCTTTTTTCGCTCCTTTGGCTTCAGTGCTGCGCATGCGCGCCAGATTGGTACTGAC
>NZ_DDCJ01000129.1:3093-5737 GCF_002335285.1 Thalassolituus sp. UBA2009 | reverse complement strand
GTTTTTGTGCTTCCGGAAAAATGACAGCGGATATCCAGTTTCTCTTCCTGGCGAATGGCTCGGTATTGAGTGATCTCATTGCGGATATGCACCAGCCCCATGAGGGCGAGAGGAAATTGCTTATGCAGCATCAGCTCCATGTGCAGCGGGAATGCCAGTACGTGTGGGTAGGTCAGCGGCAGCAAGGATGTCTGAGTGCGGAAGCCGCAGACGCTGGCGTAAGCCGCTACCCGCTCCGGGCGCGCTTTCACACCAACCAGCAGAGCTTCAATATCAGGCATCTGTATATCACGCTGGCCGGCGCCACGTGCCAGCAGCGCCCGGGCGTATTGGCTCAGAGTTCCCGGAGTCGCACTGAATTGCATGCGTATAGCTTGAGTCATGGCCACGGTGTCCTTAATTAATATTCTGATCAGACAAGGGTGAGAAAGGGGAGTATAGAGGCAGCTTGCAGAGGGCCATTGGCGCAGCCACTTCGTGTGCGGCGTCAGTTTGGTCAATAGGACTTGCAGCGGCCTGTTTATCTGGCAGAATTCGCCAACACTCATCAGGAATTTCAACGACTTATGTCCGGTGGAATGACAGAACTGCGTGACTCTGGCGTCATGATCCAGCTGGCTCATCAGGCCATGCTGAAAATGGGGTTGGATGTGGATGCGGTGTTTGCGCGTTTGGGGGTTACCCCTGAGTTGCTGGCAGACAGGAATATCCGCACACCACACGAAGCTCAGCTGATCTTTTGGCATGTGCTGGAAGAGGTCAGCCAGGATGCTGATATCGGTCTGCATCTTGGCGAACATATGCCTGTATATAAGGGGCAGGTGCTTCAGTACCTGTTTCTGTCCAGTCCGACCTTTGGTGAGGGGTTGAAAAGAGCACTGAATTATCAGCGCCTGCTCAGCGATGCTTCTCAGGCCAGTACCGGCACGGAAGGCGATCAGGCATATATTCTGGTCGAGAGTGCCAGCGACCGTGTGGCCGGCCTGCGCCATCTGAATGAATGCATGGCGCTTGGCCTGATCCGTTTCTTCCGTTATGTAACCGATGATGCCTTTGTGCCATCCTGCGTTCATTTCAGCCATGAAAAACCGGCTGACAGTACGGAGCATGAGCGGATTTTTGCCTGTCCGGTTCTGTTTGAACAGGATGACAACCGTATTTATTTCAATACCCAGCTGCTGGATATGCCGTCTTCCCATGCTGAGCCGGAACTGCTGCAGCTGCACGAAAAACTGGCGATTGAGCATGTGGCCAAGCTGGAGCGTCAGGATATTGTGACCAGGGTATACAGGGTCTTCGGCGAAATTCTGGAAACGGGACAGGTCAGTCTGGAAGATGTCGCGGAGCGGCTGGACATTAAATCCCGCACATTACGTACCCGTCTGGCGGAAGCGGGCACTAACTTCAATCAGTTGCTGGCAGACTACCGCTGCAACCTGGCTAAACGTCTGTTATCCGGTACCGATGAGAGTATCGACGAGATTGTCTACCTTACCGGTTTTTCTGAACCGAGTACTTTCTACAGGGCATTTAAACGCTGGACCAGCCAGACACCGGTTGAGTACCGCAATCAGCGTAAACAGTTATGAAGTGGGCTGATTAGCCTTTTCTTGCAGGGTAATACTTTCAGTCGTCGTGAATCTTTAACTTATTGTCATAATAGTGTTCATTTTTTGATCTGGTTTTCTTCGTGTGCCTGAGCCATTGTAATCGGGTTTTTATTCGGAGGATTTGTTATGAGCCAGACGCAGAAATTATCACTGATTCAACCCTTGGTTGAGCACATGATGCAGACTCAGGACGTTGCAGAATGGCGTCAGGCCCTGCTCAATCAGGGAATTATGAGTAAAGAAGAAGTCATCGCCCTTGATCAGAATGCTC
Source organism: Thalassolituus sp. UBA2009 (assembly GCF_002335285.1). Classification (NCBI taxonomy): domain Bacteria; kingdom Pseudomonadati; phylum Pseudomonadota; class Gammaproteobacteria; order Oceanospirillales; family Oceanospirillaceae; genus Thalassolituus; species Thalassolituus sp. UBA2009. The sequence goes on along the minus strand of NZ_DDCJ01000129.1, from coordinate 3,856 downwards.
TGCATGCAGCGTATAAAACATTTAAAATCATGCAGTTGCTGAATGAGCACCCGGATCACATCATGAATGAGATCGAGCGTAATAAAGTTTGCTGGAAACTGGATTTCAGCTACGACTATCATCAGGGCGCTGTCTGCTACTGACCTGCAGGCCTGTACTTTTATCAGCCTGTTAGCGCAAACAAAAAAAGCCCGCCAGTTGCGGGCTTTTTTTGTTTACTGACTAAACTGTCACAGGGTTCAATTTCCGGCTGTTCTGGCCGATAACCCAAAGAACAGCAACACAGTCTGAGCGGAGGCTATATGGCAATCACAATTACCCCCTCGCAATACCGGAATTACGGCACCCAGAATCCTGAGGGCAGTAAAAAGGCCGGAGCTTCTGCCAGCGATGTAAAACAGGGGGCAGCCGCCGAATCCCTGGCTAAGGCACTTCCCGGCGTTATTCAGCTGGATAAAAAACAGAGTCCGGAGGAAACCGCTTCAGCCATCCTGCGCCATGTACAAAATGGTATTAACCAGCTGCGTTCCCAGGGGGCAGATCAGAGCCGCATCGATCAGCGCCTGCAGGCCGCCCGTGAAGGCATTGCCAAAGGTTATGCCCAGGCAACAGAGATGCTGGACGGTATGGGGCTGCTGGATGACGAATTAAAAGGCCAGATTGCCGCCGGACGCCAACTGGTCGACGATGGACTGGATCAGCTCGCCCGACCGGCAGAACAGAGTCGGGCGTTGCTTGCCAGTAAAAGCTCGCTCAGCGTGGC
>NZ_DDCJ01000129.1:1297-2830 GCF_002335285.1 Thalassolituus sp. UBA2009 | reverse complement strand
AGTCTCAGCACGTCAATCAGCCAGGATGGGCAGGGTAATTCGGCTTTCAGTCTGCAGGCTTCGGCTCAGCAAAACTGGAGTATGGAAGTGAATGGCAGCCTGAGTGATGCCGAGCGGACGGCGCTGGCTGGCCTGTTTGATGATGTACAGTCACTGAGTGAGCGTTTCTTTGCCGGTGATATCGGTGCGGCATTGGGACAGGCAATGGACCTTGGCTTTGATGGCAGCCAGCTGGCGGCGATGAGTCTTAATCTGACTCAGCAAACGGTTGCGACCTCAACCAAAGCCTATGCCAGTGTTCAGCCGCAGTTGCCTACACCAGAGCTGGAATCGCTGAAAGCACCGCTGGCGTCTTATGTGGATGCTTATATGGCTGCGCTGGAAAAGGCCAGACCTCTGGCTGATGCTCCGCAGACTTTGCAGGATCTGGTGAATCAATTGTTGCCGGAAGAAGAACGCTTACCGGTCTGGAATTCTTTCCATGAAGGGTTGAATTCACTGCTTGCTAACAAAGCCTGACAGTCGTTTTCTTTTCTCCGCTTCTCAGGGGCAGACTTTTTGTCATGCCCCGGTGCTAACCGCTATACTTCCCCTGTCTGTTTTTACTGGAACTGCCTGATGGCTCTGGTTTTATTTGGCACAGAGGCCTGTCATCTGTGTGAGCTGGCACAAGCTGTTATTGTGAATGTCGCCGGCCAGATTTCCCTCGATGTTTATGTCGAAGATATTGCTGAAACAGAAGCGTTGGTGGAACGCTATGGTTTGCGAATTCCGGTGCTGCTGAATGAACAAAGCGGGGCTGAACTTGACTGGCCCTTCGATGAGACGCAACTGCTGAATTGGCTGCAGAGCAGCGCTCAACCTGAACTAATTTCTGAATAAAAGGATGATTACCATGCGGATTTTATCTGGACTGATCCTGGCTTCGCTGGCGCTGTTACAAGGCTGCTCCAGCAATCAGCTGTCACCCACCGGAGAGGCGGTTTATTACGCGCTGCAGACTGATACCACGCTGCGCACCTGGGTCGATGCCTGTGATGATGTCAGCGCCAAAGCCAAGCAGGCGGCCTATACCGCGAAGCAAAACTGGTGGCAGCGTAACGGTGCTTTTGTCGAGAGCGCCGATTTTGGACTGGCCTACGATATTATTCATGTAACCGATGACCGTACTGAAACCGGTGCCCGCATGGCGATGGCCCTGACCTGGCAGGTGGTTGAGACGGCAGAGGCCGAAGTGCAGGAATTGCTGAGTGCCAGTGGTGATAAAGAAGACCTCTGTTTACGGGTGTTATCACAATATAACCAGGGCGAACGCGACCTGCGCAGTCAGGATAAAGTGTACGAATCACTGGTAAATTTACAGCGACGCTCACAGCGTGATGGTACGGATCTGAATTTAAAGCGTGCGGCCGTTGAGCAAAAAACCGGAAAAGTGTATGGCCGCTCTTTTTATGTGGTAGAAAAAATGGCGAAGCGCAATGGTTGTTCCGGTGCAGAAGTTCACCTGCTGAAAAATGCCTGGCCGCATGAGGT
>NZ_DDCJ01000129.1:0-1039 GCF_002335285.1 Thalassolituus sp. UBA2009 | reverse complement strand
TGGTAACAGACTGACCGATAAACAGAAAATATCTGAGAAAAAGAGCCGCATAGCGGCTCTTTTTTTTGTGCGCTTTTTATGCGCTGTTTTTTATATTTTATTCCAGTGCCAGCATGGAACGGTTTTTAGCAAGGATGGCTTTGCCGATTCCTTTAACCTGAGTGATGTCGTCCAGTGATTTAAACTGACCATGTTGTTGGCGGTATACAATAATGGCTTCCGCTTTCGCTTTACCAATACCGTCAAGCTGGCTGAGTTGTTCCGCGGTGGCGGTGTTGATATTAACGGCTTTTACCGTATTACCGTCTGGCTTGCTGGTTTCTGCTGCCTGTACGCTGAGGGTGCCCAGAATCAGGCAGACAGAAAATAGTGCGTGCTTTATCCATTGCATAGTCGTCTCTCCTTGAGTGGAGATCCGAACATAGCAATGAATATTTTGCGGAAAAATCCGGGAAAAGTATCAAATTAACCGACGCTTTCCCCAGACATTGGTGTGAATCAGGCTTTGTCGGCCTTTTTGGCGGGTGCTTTTTTCTTGTCGTGCTCAACCCATTTATTATCGACGTAATAGGCCGACCAGCTGGTGGCTTTGCCGTCTTTTTCAGTCATTACATACTGCTCTTTGGTTTTGCGGCTGTAACGGATGATGGCCGGATTGCCTTCCGGATCCTGACGCGGAGCATCCAGCAGGAAATGGTATTTCTGCGGCAGTTCGGCCTGATGAGGAAGCAGTTCTTCAACCAGTGGTGCACGGGTTTCGCGTTTTTTCGGGAACTGGCTGGCGGCCAGGAATAAACCGGTTGCACCGTCACGCAGAACGTAGGTGTCGTCTACTTTCTGACATTTCAGTTCCGGCATGGCAATCGCGTCCATTTTCGGAGGTGCCGCTTCGCCGCTCTTCAATAATTTGCGGGTGTTCTTACATTCGCTGTTTGTGCAGCCAAAGTATTTGCCGAAGCGACCGGATTTCAGCTGCATTTCACTGCCGCATTTATCGCATTCAAGCGTTGGACCGTCATAGCCTTTAATCTTGAACTGG
>NZ_DDCJ01000013.1:0-3588 GCF_002335285.1 Thalassolituus sp. UBA2009 | reverse complement strand
GGCGTAACTGGCAGGTATTTTTACCTCAGGTACGCCTGTATTCCGCCCGTAGGTTCTGCAGGTTGCCGCTGAACATTAAGACGGCACCTGCCAGCACAAACAGATCAATACTTTCCTGATAAAACAGATAGCCCACCACAGCAATTAATGGCAAACGCAGAAAATCCATGGGCACAACCACGGTTGCATCCGCCAGCCGGAATGCATGCGCCATGCAGAAGTGCGCACTCATTGCAGTAATACCCACCAGTAAAATCCAGGGCAGAGTCTCAGCCGCAGGCGTTGTCCAGTTCAGCACTGACGGCACCAGCCCGAACGGCAGTTGCATCAGCGTCATATAAAACAGAATGCACAGTGGAGTATCGGTGCGGGTCAGGGACTTGGTCTGAATATAAGAAAAGGCATAACCCAGCGCGCCGCCCAGTACCGCAAAAGCCGCAGGCTGCAGAACACCGGCGCCGGGCCGAAGAATTAATAACAGCCCGGCAATACCCAATACCAACGCCTGCAGGCGTGCTCCGGTCAGACGCTCTTTTAACAGGAAAAAAGCCAGCAACGCGGTCCAGACCGGCGTGGTAAATTCAATGGCGATCACTTCTGCCAGTGGAATAAAAGCCAGTCCGTAAAACCAGCCGTACTGGCCAGCATAATGGGCAATATTTCTCAGCCAGTGAGTTTTGAGACGTTGGGTACGGATCTGTTGCCAGCCACTGCGACTGAGCAGAATGGAGATAACCAACACGCCAATCACACTGCGGAAGAACAGGATCTGATAAGTGGTCAGCGAGTGTGACAATTCACGCCCGGATATAGCCATCAGCATAAAAGAGAGCAGCGCACCCGACATCCAGAGTGCAGCGAGGAAGGCTGGGTGACGATTGGTCAGCATGAAGATTTCCGCTCAGGGAGAAAGGCGGCAGGGTAACACAGCTGACACAGGTATAAATAAGAGCAAAGGCGAATACAATTCGCCCCGCTCTTATAAACAACTACCAGGCGATGACCATATCGTCACGCTGAATCGCCAGATGCTCTGCCGTCAGCTTCATCTCTGCAACCACAAACTGTGGCTGCACCTGTTTGATCACCACTTCAGTGGCCATATCGCTGAGCTCGGTGCGCGGTTCAAGATCGAGGTTATAGAAGGTGCCGGTACGATAAACCTGAAACTTATCACCCGGGCGAATACCGGCTCCTGCGCTGGCTTCAATATGCAGACGGTTACCTTTGGCTTTTACAATACGGGCCATAAACGGCTGGCAGCGCAAAACTTCATCCACATCATCCACCACGCCACTGAGTAACTCACGCACTTCCGCGCCATACGGCGTCTGCCAGAAATGTGGCGAGGCAAAAGGCACCCGCTCCCGCGCCGGACGGTCCCAGGCACCATGAGCAGAATAACTGCGCTGGAATAGCATGGCACCGCTTAACCCATCGTGCACAAACACATCCATTACAAACTGCCGGTCACGGTTGTTATCTTCCAGCCCTAGCAAATCCAGCCAGCTGTCCGCACCCGATGCACGGCGACTGTCGTTACCGGCTTCACCCATCATCGAAAGATCACGCACCACACCGGACACCACATACTGCGCCCCCAGCTGGGTAGCCAGAGCCACGGAGGTGGTTAAACGCTGCTGTGCGGTTTCCATTGATGGCGCACGGCGTGGGTCCTGATACAGACTGGTACGGGTCGCATCCAGTGCATGAATGGCACCGCGGTTGTTGAGCGTGTTTACCAGCACGCGGGGCAGATCCTGTTCGATATTCTGCAACTGCCCAAGCGTTGCCTGCTGTGGACGGGCCAGACCAAAACCAGCCACCGCCACCGCTTTACGATAACGCTGAGTGCTGGCCGGACACATCGCCTGCGGGGTAACATCAGCGCGTATCGCGACCTGATATAAGCCACCAGCCTGATCTTCCCACAGCACTTCAATATTTTTCAGCTGCGCGTTCGAACGCACCTGCACATCATCCTGTTGCACAACCCCCTGACTCATCAGCTGGGTACTGCTGACCTGGGCACCGGCGCGCAGACTGGCCTGACGCATAGCATCCTGCAGCGCCTGCTCACGGGCGTGGGAAATGGCACCGCTCAGTGGCGCTTCTCCGGTTACTTCCACCGTCAGAGCAGAAACCGGCAGAGAACACAGAGTCATCATTAAAATGTTCAGGATACGCATACAGCCTCCTCGCCAGACTGGCCGTTACTCAATAAAGTAAAAGCCGGTTTCCGGAACACTGGCTTCACCCTGCACACGCTGGCGCTGGCTGGATGCAAAGTTATTGCTGCCGGAAGGGCTGCCTAATGATGCGCGGCAATCAACATTAAAGCGCTGACTGTCGGCGGTCTGCAGACAGTTACGGAAGCCTTGATCGATCACCATTTCCAGCACCGTTTCCACGCTGCCATCCGGCATAACATCGGATGACACTACCCGCGCACCGTGCATATAGGTTTCGACGTAGCTGCGGAAACGGTCATTCAGCACAACCATATCGCGCACCGTGGTACTGCCCTGAATCGAGGTGCCATACACCCGCTCAGCCATCGAGCGGTAAGCATCCATCTTCGATGCGCGGATCGCCATCAGGCGGCGCTGTACGTCGCTTTTCTTTTTGTCCGTGTCCATAGCGCCATAACCAACTACACGCAGCACCATCGGCGCAATCGGATCAATTTCCTGCTCTACCGGCTGAAAATAAGCCTCGGGTTCTTCGTTCAGATTACTGTCTTCAATCAGGGCGCTGGAACATCCCTGCAACATCAACGACGTAATGGCAGTGCCTGCCACAATAAAAGGCCACTTCATAACAATCTCCCGGACAACTGAGGCGCAGGAATCTGCTCTGAATCATTGCCACGCTAAGCAGCATTGTTTACAGACAGAGATTCCCCTTGATGCACTTATCGGCCGCAGCAATAAAAAATTAAGCTTTTTTTATCCCCCGGGAGAAAGCCAGTAAGCCACGCAGTTTACGGTCAGGCCAGACATGCCACTGATACAAAGCAAGCCCTGCAAGCAACAACGCGGCGCCTAATACCGAACTCGCGGCGAGTCGTTCGTCCTTAAGCCAGAATCCCCAGAACACCGCCAATACAGGTGCGATAAGCGTAATCAGGGTAACTCGCGATGCTGGCAGATGCTGCAGCACCAGATAATACAGCATGAACCCAAGCAGCGAACCGAACACTACCAGATAGCCCAACCCCAGCTGGCTCACCAGCGGCCATTCATCCGGCAAATGCACCCCGAATAATGGCAGAGTCAGCAGATAAGCAAAGGATGACAGCCACAGCGTACCGCTGGTCTGAACCATAGGATGCAGGCCGGCATTCACCTGCTTTACCCATACCGCACTGGCAGCGAAACAAAGTACCGACACCAGCGTACCGAGAATGCCACGCCAGGCACCGGCATCCAGCGCCAGCCGGCCGGCCACAACAAAAGCCAGACCCAGCAAAGCCAACAGCAAAGCCAGCACCCGAACCGGTGTCAGCTCCCGCTCATTCAGCCAGAACCAGGCTAATGCACCGGACAACATCGGACTAAGCCCGTAGAGCACAGAAATCAGCCCGGA
>NZ_DDCJ01000092.1:7362-9528 GCF_002335285.1 Thalassolituus sp. UBA2009 | reverse complement strand
AGGCCAGACGCTGATTCATCAGGCTACGCTGGCGGATTCGCAGGTCAGTTATTTTCTCAGTCAGGGCAATGGCGTGCAGACCATTGCCATCCGTGGCACCGCTAACCTGACGAATGTGATGGTCGATCTGGATATTGAATTTCAGCCGGACGAGCGTCTGGGCATCACCCTGCACAACGGTTTCCGCAGTGCCGCCGAGGCGGTGTTTAACGATGTCAGGCCACGACTGGTTGCCGGCATGCCGGTGCAGATTACTGGTCACAGTCTGGGCGGCGCCATTGCGGTGGTCCTGGCGATGTATTTAAAACACGATACGGCAATGCAGATAACGCAGGTGATTACTTTCGGCCAGCCCAAGGTCACCAACATTACCGGGGCGGAAATTTACGCCAGTATTCCGCTGATACGGGTCGTTACCCAGAAAGATCTGGTGCCACTGGTGCCGCCACTGAGCCCGCTGCAGATTAAGGATCTGGATGTTTACTGGCATATGGGCGAAGAAATTATTCTGCTCGGCGGCCAGCAGTATTCGCAGACCCGCGGTTTAAAAAGCATGCTGCGCGCGACCAAGCTGAGCACAGCGCTGCCGGATGAAAGCAACCTGCAGGCGCATCAGATCACCACCTATCAGACGCTGATCGGTGAGCTGCTGCAGTCGGCGCAGGAAGTGCCTTACCAGATGGAAATCAATCTTTTCGGGCTGTCGATTAATTAACCGGCAGCCTTAAAAGCTCCAGCGGATGGCGCTTTCCAGCCGGTTCTGATCATAACTCGCGGCGGCAAAATCAGACTGCCGGTCATCGCGCTGCAGGCTGATCGACCACTGCCAGCGCTGACTGAGTTGCCAGCGGCTGCTGATCTCCAGACGCTGGCGCTGTTCCGTCACATCGTCGTACTGACGCTGTTCCAGCTGCGCCCTCAGATGATTCACCACACTGAGCCCAAACCAGCGGCTGCGATGTCTGAGCGACAGCCGTCCGATACCCGCCTGATAACTGTAAACCTGAGCATTCGCCTGTTCATCCACTCCCTGTATCAGGGCGCTGAGCGATAAGCCGCTGCTGCGGAAAAACCAGTACAGCTGCAGACGGGCAGCGCTGCGTTCACTGTCGCGGGCGCTGTTTTGTTCGTAGGTTTTGCGCATAAAATCGAACTGGGTGCGCACATACAGAGATTCTGACGGGATAAAACCCAGTGCCGGGCTGATGCGTTCGAGCTGCATATAACTCTGGCCATCCACATCTGCGGTGGCCGCAATCAGTGCCACATCGCTGGCCAGCACATCACCCTGATAACCAAAGCGCAGCAGGCCGGTCTGCAGGCGGTTGTCGTATTCGCTGTAAACCTGCCAGCGCTGTTCTTTCAGCCAGTAGCTGGTCTCAAACTGCACACCACGACGCCCCGCCGTACGCCAGCCAAGCGAAGCTTCCAGTGCATGATAACTGTCACCCAGGCCAGCATTGATATCGGTAACGTCGGGGGCAACATTAGAGTCGTAGCCGGCACCGGCGGCCAGCTCGAGCTGCAGTCCGGCCTTTGCCTGAGCGGCAAACACCAGTAATAAGATAAGCAGCAGCCCCCGCTGCCGGAATACTCCGCGCAGGGGGGCTGCTGTTGGGGCTGCTATAGGATTGAGCAAAATATCAGTCATCAATTTCCATCGACTGCACGATCAGTACCTGACCGTCGAATGAGCCTTCAATTTCTACCATACTGCCGCTCACCAGAGAGGACAGCATGGACGGATCCTGCGCGCTGACATCCAGCGTCAGCCCCAGAAACACAACAGTACCGGCACTCAGGTCGATGGCTGACACAGGGGCTTTCAGTTCCACCTTATTGCTGGCGTCAACACGTTCCAGCAACTGTGCACGGTACTGACCGGCCGTGGTTTCTTCGAGCAGCAGCTCAACATAGTCACCGGGCTGCAGCATGCTCAGATTAAAGTACACTTCATCGTCACGGTCATCACGCACGCGGGTACGCAGGTCAGCATTGATAGTAATGCCCATCACCGTCAGGGTGTTTTCAGTTGTCGCCTGCACCACACCTTCGAGTTCAATTTCCGGTGCTTCTTCAAACTCGATTTCTTCAGCCAGCAGCACGCCGTCGGTACCGACAACGCCTTCAACCTCAACCATCACACCCGCCTGTAAAGCCGACTGG
>NZ_DDCJ01000092.1:0-7213 GCF_002335285.1 Thalassolituus sp. UBA2009 | reverse complement strand
CCCGCCTGTAAAGCCGACTGGTCGCCGTCATCAAACTCGGTCTCGCTGTCAAAACGTACCGTCATACCATTTAAAACAAACTGGTTGTTGTCTGCATCGACTGCGGTAACCGCACCGGACATTTCCAGCTCGGTGTCTTCTTCGAAATCGCTGTCTTCGGCTTCAATTTCGCTGGCAACCAGCACGTCGCCATCCAGGGTACCTTCAACTTCAACCTGCATGCCATCGCTCAGCGTGGCGCCATCCAGATCCAGCGTCGCAACACTGGCATAGCTGATCAGCTGAGAACCGATCAGGAAGGTCTGTGCTGAACTGTCGAGGCCGGCCACAACACCGGTCAGTTCTTCCGGGCTCTGGTCTGCATCGTCCGCGGCGATAAAGCTGGCGATGATGCGTCCTTCACCGGCGCTGTAACCGCTCACTTCAACGCGCTGGCCTACGGTCAGAGTCGCCAGATCAAGGCCTTCGAAAATGGTCATGGCATCAGTAACAACGGTCTGACCCAGCACCGTCAGCGTACCCGAGGCGCTATCAACTGCCGTCACCGTACCTTCCACACTGACGTCATAAATAATTTCGGCAGCAACACCTTCTGCGCCATTGTGGTTACCAACGATGGTGACCACCTGACCAACACGCAGATCCGCCTGAATACCGGCACGGTCATCCACCGTAAACTGAGTCCGGTCGCTGTTAAAGTGCACGCCGTTAACAATCACGCTGCCAAAGCCGTCGATAACACCGCGTGTTACCTGTTTGCCATTCTCTTTGGCAGATGAGGAGGAACCCCCACAAGCGGTTACCAGCAGCGTACCAGCCAGACAAACGGCAACGGACAGAAGATGTTTTTTCATAGCAATACTCTCTCGTTTATTTCAGTGAACTCACTGGTAAAAACGCCGGGAGCTGAAAAATATTCCATCAAATATTGTTAATTTTCGTTAAAGAGCGACGACATAAGGCCAAAGCCGAAAACCGGATCGCGTCCGGCCTCGCCCAGATCCAGAGCCTGACGGGCTAAACGTTCGCGCTCTGTCTGGCAGTCCTCAGCCGGGCGCGAAGCCAGTACCGCCGTGGCCAGCGCCGTGGCAAATGAAGTACCGGACATCACCCCGTTGCCGTCAGCTGTTACGACCCGGAGGTTTACTCCCGGCAATGCAAACTCAACATGTTCGCCCTGTACTGCCCGGTTAAAAATCCGCTGCTGCTCATCGACCGCGGTAATGGCAATCACCTCCGCATAGGCTGCCGGATAACGCGGAAAGGCGGCAGCACCGTCATTGCCCACTGATGACAACAACTGCACACCACGCGCCTGTACCTGAGTCAGCACCCGTTGCAGTAAGGGGTTGGGTGGGCCGGAGAGCGACATATTGATCAGCTCCACCTCATTCTGTAACAGCCAGTCCAGACCGGCGATCAGCTGACCGGCACTGGCCTGTACCGGCCCGTCCGCCGAGCGGGCAAACACCACCGCATTGACCAGCCGTACCGAGGTCAGCAAACCCGGAACCGCACAACCGGGGTTGGCCGCCAGCAGTCCGGCGATGGCCGTGCCATGGCGGCTGTCGGGCAATGCATCCGCGGCATGAAACTCACGCTGCGCGATATTCACACCGGCAAAGCAGGGGTGCGCCATATCGATGCCGGAATCCATCATGCCGATGATGCGCTGTGCCGCTCTGGCCTGCGGCCAGCCCAGCGCATCCGCGGCGTGCAGACCGGAATCTGGTGCAGGTTTCTGCGCTGCGTTCGGAACGGCATCACCGTCGAGCCGGTAGTAATGATCCGGCGCAACCGTATCCTGCAACGCTTTCTGCTGCTCTGGCAGCTCCGGCATTTCATCAAACGTGATCAGATGCAGCCCCAGCGCTGGCAGAGGCTCAGCAGCAACAGCCTTAACCCCCTGTGCCTGCAGGGCCTGCCATTCTTCCGCACTTAATAACGCAATAAAGCGCTCGGGTTCGGTTTCATCAAAGGCCCCTTCCAGCTGCCCTTCCAGCTCGTCCAACTGCCGGGCTGCCAGAATATGCTGCAGCTTATCTTCCAGTTCCTCTTCACGGTCATCCAGAGAATCGTCCAGCTTGTCTTCCAGCTCATCCTCAAGCTCGTCTTCCAAATCATCATCGAGCTCGTCTTCCATGCGTTCCTCAAGAGCATCTTCAAGCCGGTCTTCGAGCTCTTCCTGAGCATCAAGCATCTCTTCCAGCTGTTCCTCCAGACGCTCTTCCAGCAGTTCTTCCTGCTCCTCCAGATCGTCGTCCGCATCACTGTCCGCCAGCAGCGGCAGAGGCATGACTAATAAAATGTACAGCAGCCAAAACACTTTCACTCTAAACTCCCGCTGTCTGTGCTTATTCCGGTATCGCCAGCCTGTGTAAAACACAGGGTTATCCGGTTGCTTCTCTCTTTAACGATTGTCCGGCCGGAATATTTCCTGCGCATGGAATAAAACTTCATGTCCTGCGTTTACCTGATATGAATATTCAGCATCAACACTTTCAGCAGCAATTACTGGCAGCGCTTCCGGCAATCCGGCGCTATTGCCTGGCACTTACCGGTCAGCAACACAGTGCCGATGATCTGCTTCAGGCAACGGTGGAGCGGGCACTGGCACGCTGGCAACAATATCAGGCAGACACCCACTTTGATCGTTGGTTATACCGTCTCTGCCGCAACCTTTGGATTGATACCATGCGCCGGGAAAAACCAAGCGACAGTCTGGATGAAGAACACGACGCCGTTCTTGCCGGTAACAATATCGCCGAACAGTACGAAACCCATACCACGCTGGCCAAGGTTCAGGCACACATGCAGCAGTTAAGCGAAGTGCTGCGCACCACGCTGTACCTGGTCGCAGTTGAAGGCCACAGCTATCAGGAAGCGGCCGACATAATGGAAGTACCGGTCGGTACCATCATGAGCCGCCTTGCCCGCGCCCGCCAACAGCTCAGTCTGGCACTGTAGGAGAACAGTATGCATACCATCAGCGACGAACAGTTATCGGCCTTTATAGATAAGGCTTTATCCGACAGCGAAATGCATCATATCAATAACCTGCTGGCGGAGTCTGCGGAACTCAGGGAGCGCCTGCACAGGTTACAACAGGCCGATGAGATGGCACGGCAGTTTTTTGCCAGCCAGGATGAAATCCCCCTGCCCGCCGGCCTGCTGGAGCAGATTAAGGCGCACCGGCCCGAGGCGGAAATCGTCACCCTGCAACCCCGCGCCCGCTGGCCATGGGCCATTGCCGCCAGTGTATTGCTGAGCGTTGGCTTGGTCTGGCAACTGCTGTCACCGGCGGCCTACACCGCAACCGACCGCGCGTTACTCAGTATGAGTTCCGGCAGCGTGAAAATTATGAACGCCGGGGAACGCCTTGAAATTACCCGCTCAGAGCTGAACAGCGCAGGTCAGTTCTGCCGGTATTTTATTGTGCATACACCGGCCAGCTCAGAGGAAAGCAGCGCCTGCTGGCAGGGTGAGCAGTGGCTTTATCAGCCGCCGGGAAGCAGCAGTCAGTACCAGCCAGCCGGCGCCAGCGAACAGCCAGCGCAAAGCCTGAGTGCCGACGAGGAAGAACGCTGGCTGCGTAATCTGTCGCAGCAGACACAGGCCGACTGAGCAGAGAACTTAAGCCGGGGAGCTTTCCTGCTCCCCGACCGTGCCCAGCCGCTGATGCAGCCACGCCAGCCCCAGCAGCGCCAGACCCAGCCCCATAAAGGACGCCACCCGCCACAGCCCGGTCAGGCCAGCCATATCGATCAGGAACAGCTTGGCCACGACCACCAGCAACAGCACCATACCGCCACGGTAAATATCGCGGCTGGATAACCAGCGCCCCAGCGTCAGCGCACCCGCGGCCAGCAGCATCCACACCACGGAATAGGTGTAGAGTTCGCCATCCGGGGTGTAGTTACTCAGGCTCATACCGGCATCGCCCTGCCAGATCTGACGGATTTCCAGCGAGATAAACCAGAGCGCATTCAGCCCGGCGGCCAGTGCGGCAAAACGGCCGTACTGCGCCGGCAGCTGACGCCACAGCGCCAGCATAATCAGCGTCGGCAGACCGTAGCTGAGCAACAGCAGGTTAAACAGCGGCGTCGAACCGATATTGCCACTGCTCCACAGCGGGTTTTCCGCCAGCAACAGCACAAACAGATAGGTGGCAGCAGCCGCTGCCAGATGCAGCAGACCCACCACCTGATAGAAGCGCGGCAGCTGTTCGCTTAAGCGTGCACGCCACAGGTAAATCACCGCCGCACAGCCCCAGATCAGCACGTCGAGGCTGGCTTCGAGAAAGCTGAATTCGTGATGGAAAATATCGCCGTCGTACAGCCAGTAACGCACTTCCGCAGCCAGCGTCAGCACCAGCAGCTGCGCGGCACCACCCTGCAGCCAGGGCTGCATTTTTACTTCATGGCGCAGAATCCAGGCCGCCGCCGCCGCACAAAGCGTGGCGCCGCCGTAGGTCCAGAGTGACCAGTGTGTGCCGGCATCGTAGCTCAGCAGCCAGGGGTTAAAGGTCAGACGCACAACCACCAGCAACAGCACGGCGCGGATAATCCACGCCATCAGCGGCAGTTGATAACGTTGCTGCAGCCAGGCCAGCGACACCAGCTGCAGGGCAAACGCCAGCGTCAGGGTCGCTTCGGCCAGCCAGATCACCGCCGCCAGCGACAGGCCCAGATGCGCCGCGCTGATCAGAATCACGCTGATCAGCGGCCGGGCATCGCCATACTGCAGCTGATTTCTGTTAGCCAGCCACAGATACAGCATGCCCAGCACCAGCGCCACCAGCCCCCAGGCCCAGTCGAGGCGGAAATCGGTAAACAGGTAATAACCCAGCGCCAGCATCAGCAGTGGTACCGCACAGCCCAACCCGGTCCAGAAAGCGGGGTAAGGTACGCGCATACGCAGCAGCCACAGCGCACTGCCACTGTACAACAGAGTCAGCCACAGGAAACGCACGCCCAGCTGCGCCTGTCCGGCGGCATCCGGGCCAAACAGCACCAGCTCATCACCCATGTACGTCAGCATGGGAATAACCGTCGCCAGCACAATCAACAGTAACGGCAGCGCCGCCAGCGGATTCAGTTCCGGGCGACGGCTGGCCGCCAGCAGCATCAGTACCGGCAATGCCAGTAAGGTGAAGTAACCCGAAGCGATCACGCCTTCGCCGGCGAGGGTAAAACCCTGCGCCAGCAGCACCAGCAATACGCCCGGCAAAGCAGGCCAGTGCGGATCGGCACGCCAGCTCTGCACACGCTGCCACCAGCTGTCTGCGCTGGCCGACTCATCGTCGTTGTCCTGATGACGGTTCTGCAGCAGCCAGTCAAAGTCCGGAACCGCAAGAAACATATAGGCCAGCGCCAACAGGTAGAGAGAACGCACGCCCATGGCAGGCTCGGTTGCCAGACTGATCATCCACCATAAAAGAGAGCCGGTAATCACACCGATCCACAGCCAGCGTTGCTGCACATAGGCCAGCAACCAGAGTGAGAACAGCGTCAGAATGCTGATATACACCAGCGCCAGTTCAATCTGCCCCGAACCACTGCTGAGCAGAATCGGCACCAGATAACCACCGAGCATGCCCAGCGCCGCCAGCACCGGGCCATGCCTGAGTGCCAGCGCCAGCGTGGCAAAAGACACCAGCGCCATGCCGGTAAACACCAGTCCGGGCGACGTGCCCGGCAACAATTTAAAGGCAGCAAATAACGCAGAATAGAGAATGATACTGGCGCCACCGGCCAGAGCGGCAAAGACGTTATTCTGGCCTTTGTTACGCCGCAGCCACTCGGCTGCAACATGCAGGCCGATACCCGCCAGCAACGACAGCACTACGCGGGTTTCCGGTCCCAACAGACCCTGTTCAATGGAGTATCGCACCATAAACACGCCGGCCAGACCTACGCAGATACCACCGAGCCAGACCATCCAGTTGTTGCGGATATTCTGCAGCAGGCGCTCAAGCAGATCCGGTTCGCGGCTTGCTGTCCCGGGAGAGTGAGCAGCAGAAGCTGCCGGCGCCTGATAAGAAGGCGCAGTCGGTGAATACACCGGCAGTTCAGCGGCAGGCTCAGATGCTGGTGCGGATACGGGTTCAGATACTGATTCAGAAGCATGAGCAGGCTGAACCGCGCTGGCGGCAACCTCAGTCTGTCCGGTTGCCGTAGCAGCCGCTGTTTGTTGCGCAGAACCGACCGCTGTCGGTGGCGGCGAAGTAACCGGACGCTCAGCTTCTGCTGGTTTTTCCCGGCTGGCCGTCAGGCGGCGCAGGGCGGCTTCCAGCTGCCCGATACGCTGCTCCAGCGTACTGACTTTAAAGAACGCCACCACACCGAGAACCAGCGCTCCCAGCAAGGCGACGGCAAGCAGAAGCGTCAGAGTGACAAATTCATCCATAAACACCATTCACTTTCATTGACTGATAACTCAGCAGGAGACTATACGCAATCCGCCCTGCCGCTGTCCTGATCTTTGCTCAGGAGCCGAAGCGCCAGAGTATAACGCCAGCAGCACGGGAAAAGGTGACCTGAGCCTCAGGCTGATCAGGCAGAGAGTTGTTGTGGCAAATAGCGGGCATAAAAAAAGCGGGCCGGTGTATAACCCCCTGCCCGCTTTTCTTTATCGGCTTGTGCTGCTCACACTCAGAAGTAGTAACCAAACTGCACGTTAAAGAAGGTCTGCCAGCCGTTTTCGCCATCGCCTTCTGCAAAGGCTTTGGTGTAATCACCGGCGCCGATGAAAGGTACATTCTTGGCGCTGGTGACATCGAAGTTGGTGTACAGATTACCGGTCACCACCAGCACGCCCAGCGTGTTGATCTGTGAATCGCGGAAGGCTTCTTTGTTTTTATCCAGCAGGTTGTAGTCGTTGTACAGCTGCACCTGATTGACGATGCCACCTTTCCACGGCAGGTCGTAGCTCAGGTTCAGTACATATACATTCGCCTGTGCGGCGGCCATGTAACGCGCACCAAAGCCACCCATCTGGATGGTGTCATCGCTGACGCCATCAGCGTTTTCGGCATTGTAGGAATAACGGACCGCTTCCGACTGCACACCAAAGGCACCGTAGGTCGCGGTGTAATGCAGCGCCAGAGCCTGGGCATTACCCATCTTGCCGGTGGTTTCGTTATACAGACCGCCATACTGCAGCGACACACCGGATTCCGCCTGTTCGCTCAGGGCATAGGCCGCACGCAGGT
>NZ_DDCJ01000023.1:35405-38146 GCF_002335285.1 Thalassolituus sp. UBA2009 | reverse complement strand
CGGGATTTTCTGTAAGTTCTTTCTCTGAGTACCTGCTGTAAATCCTCAAACGCAAAGCACAGGCTTCAGCTCTGTGCTTTGCGTTTTCCCACAAGTATCTCCCGTCATTCTTTTTTATCTGTCATCCTGCCTGTGCCGCAGTGGAGGCTTCTTTTGCATTTGGTTGCTTAAACACCGCGCATAATGCCGGTACCAGCAGCAGGCTGATGATGGTTGCGAACAGTACGCCGAACCCTAAAGAGGCCGCCATAGGTATCAGCAATTTTGCCTGAATGCTGGTTTCACTCAGTAAGGGTAATACTCCGGCAAAGGTTGTCAGTGAGGTCAGAAGAATCGGCCGGAAGCGGCTGCTGCAAGCCTGTAATAATGCTTCTGCTATTGGCAGATTTTTCGCTTTTAACTGATTAAGCCGGTCGATCAGCACCAGATTATCGTTTACCACCACACCGCTGACGGCGACCATGCCGACATACGACCACAGGGTCAGGTCGAGCCCCAGTATCAGGTGTCCGACGACCGCACCGAGTAAACCAAAAGGAATGGCAAACAGCACCAGTAACGGCTGGGCATAAGATGCAAAGAGTACGGCCATCAGCAGATACATCACGATAATGGCGAGCAGATAATACTGCGCCAGTAAGTCGAGAAAAAACTGTACCGCGCGCTGATAACCGCCCACGTCCCAGCGCACACCGGGTAGGTCGTGCAGCAGGTTTTGTACGGCGCCCTGCTGCAGGGTCTTTTTAATTCTCTCGGCATTATTCTGGCTGGGGTCAACATAGGCTGACACCATAACCACAGGTTCACGCATAAAATGGCGGATATAAGGGTTAACCGCCTGCTGGCTGTGTGTGGCTATATATTTCAGCGCGACCATCTGGCCGGGTGCGGTTTCGACCGGCAGGTTATCCAGATACCAGGCGGATGCACGTTCTTCTGCATTCAGACTGGTGCGTACTTCCACTTCGTCATCGTTGTCGTAAAAACGCTGAATAGTGGTGCCATAGAACGCCTGATTAACCTGTTGCAGAACCGGGCCGCGGTTGATGCCTGCGGCAATGGCTTCGTCGGTTAAGCGGATATCCAGTTGCTGGGCATTGTTATCCGGCTGACGCTGCAGGCTGTAAATACCGGAGAAGCGCTGCAGATAATCACTCAGGCGTTGTGCTGCAGTATTTAATGCCTGCTGATCGCTGCCGGAAAATTCAATCTGAATATCGGCCTTGGAAGGGTTTACCGTGGCGCTGTATTCCACGTTATCGACACCGGTTATGGCACCGCTTTCAGCCCGCCACCAACGGATCATATCCTGGCCACTGAAAGCCCGGCTGTTTGCCGCCGGTAATTCCAGCATTATCTGCCCGGTATGGTCTGCACGGGCATAGACTTTCTGGTTGGATGGCAGGGTATTGGGCGCGACCACCTGATAAATCCGACGGATCATTTCACCTTCGGCATAACCCGCGCTGGTTTCGACTTTACGGGCGGCAACCGCGAGCTTCTGCAGTGCCTTTTGGGTTGCCTCGCGTGGCGATCCTTGCGGAAAAGTAACTTTGGCTGTGACGACATTGCCTTCTATTTCGGAAAATAATGCCGATTTAATCCAGCCCTGACTAATCAGTAATAACGTCAGTATAAAAGCGGCGGTAAAGGTAGCTATAACCGGGTAAGGGTTGTGCACAATCCGCCGTAGCAGAGGCAGATAATAATGTCCGACAACCTGTTGTAAAAAGCGGCTGAAGTATTGCTGCAGGCGATGGGGCTTTGTCGCATTGGCAGGCGTATGGCTGAGATGCGCGGGCAGAATACAGAGCGACTCAAATAACGAAAATAACAGTGTGGTAATAACCACAATGGGGACTGCTTTTATCAGCATGCCTTCAGGGCCGGGGAGAAACAGCAGCGGCATAAAAGCAACCAGCGTGGTAATCACCGAAAATAATACCGGCTTATAAACATCCAGTGTACCGGACAACGCTGCCTGTGTGCCATGCTCGCCAAGTTCCTGGCGGGCGAAAACAGCTTCGCCGACAACGACGGCATCATCAACGACAATGCCGAGCACCAGAATAAAAGCAAACAACGAGATAAAATTAACCGATGTTGATGTCAGTGGCAGAACAAACAGAGTGCCAATAAAAGAGACCAGAATACCCATGCTGACCCAGAACGACAGTCGTGCATTCAGAAATAACAACAGCACAATAAATAACAGCAATAAACCGCTGAGGGCATTGTCCAGCAGCAGGTTTAAACGCTCGCTGAAATTAACCGCTTCGTCCTGCCAGACGTAGTAGCTGATATTGGCACTGGCCGGGTGTTGTTGCAGATAGGTATTTACCGCCGCCGATATGGCGGTAATGTCATCGTTACCGCTGCGGTAAATATCCAGCGCCAGAGCGGGTTTGCCATTCAGCAGCGCCAGTGCTGTGGCATCGGTACGGGTATCCTGAATGCTGGCAACATCGGCCAGGCGCAGTCGGTTACCGGCGCCATCGCTGGCAATCAATAAGTGCTCATAATCACTGGCAGAACGGAAATCACGGTCATTACCAATCAGTATGTCACCGTCGCCGGTTTCCAGCAGGCCTCCGGCTGCCGGTGCTGCCTGTTGGATCAGCTGGCGGTTGATCTGTTGCAGCTGCAGTGGGTAGCGGTAAAGGTCGGCCAGCGAAAACTGAATGCGTATTTCGGGCTTTTCCCTGTCCTGAATTTCCGCTGTTGAAACGGCGGGTAAGGCC
>NZ_DDCJ01000023.1:33660-35253 GCF_002335285.1 Thalassolituus sp. UBA2009 | reverse complement strand
GCGGGTAAGGCCAGCAGCTCACGACGTAAACTTTGTGCGCTGCTGAGCAGGTTGGCATAGCTTTCATCACCGCTGACAATAATACGCAGCGCGCGGTTACGTACCTGCAGAATCTGAATATCGGGCGCTTCGGCCTGCGCGGGCAGCAACGCCGGGTCTGCAAGGCGGCTGCGGATTTCGGCCAGCAGAGCATTGGCATCGTAGCCTTCGGCGATATCCAGCGTAAGGCTGCATAAACCGGGATACGACCAGGAAATTAATTCTTCGCCACCGGCAATATCGTGGATGGCATTTTCCAGTGGTGTGCAGAGTGATTGTTCTGTGGTGCTGACCGAGGCGCCGGGGTAGAGCACCTGAATACTGATGCGGTCGAGTTCAACATTGGGAATTAATTCCTGCTGCAGGCGCGGTACGGCCAGCAGTCCCAGAACCAGAATACAGAGCATGGCCAGATTAGCGGCCACGCGATGGGTGATAAACCAGCGGATTACTGCACTCATGGTTACCTCACTCTCCGGCCGCCGTGGCCAGTTGCTCTCTGCTGCTGGTATTAACCGGAATAATCTGGCTGCCGGGCAGCAGGGCGTGACGGCTGCTGTTAACCAGCAGAACCGGCGTTGAAAATTTATTACGCAGATACAGCTGATCTTTACCCGCATACAGAAGATTGGCATTTACATCGTGCAGCTGGTGTTGCTGATCAACCATTAATAAATGATTACCGGCCTGCAGAGCTGAGCGTGGAATACGACTGATTCCGGTAATGACCGGACTGAGAATTTCGGCCTCAACAAAGGTGCCGGGCAACAGTGGCGTTATATCCGCAGAATATTGTGGCCGGGCCAGCAAAATAATTTGCTGAAAGGCATCACGGCCGGCTTCGCTGCCGGTAATCTGCGCTGGTATTTTTGTACCGCCTGCTGTTGTCAGGGTGATTACCGGCGATGGATTTTCTGTACCCGGACGGATGCCTAATAACTGTGCTTCATGATCGCTGACCGGCAAGCGGATTTCCTGCCAGTTATTGTCATAAATAACACCCAGAACCATCGCCGGAGAAACCTGCTGCCCTGGCTGTATGCTGGCGCGGGCAATACGTCCGCTGACCGCCGCATATATACGTGTGTCACGCAGTTGCTGTTGTGCGTATTGCAGAGCGGCGCGGGCCGCAGCAACCTGGCTGTTGGCCATGCGCAGATGCGGAATATAACGGGCAAAATCATTTTCGCTGGCCTGCTGGCGTGCCACTTCAGCCTGAGCGCGGATTTCTTCCAGCTGCAGCAGGCGGCTGTCGAGGTTGGCCTGGTGCTGGCGAACCTCCAGCTCGTAAGGTGCGGCATCAATACTCAGCAGCAGTTCGCCCTGTTGTACCTGCTGACCATTAATAAAATGCTCGCTGACGTATTGCACCTGCCCCTGCACCTGACTGCTCAGGTAAAACTCCCGCGCCATACGGACATGCCCCTGGCTGTGTACCGGAATGGTTATATCCTGCGCGACAACGCTGATAACCGGTACGCTTGGTGCCATGCTGGCAGGCGTTTGTGTGGCCGGCAGCGGTGCCTGTAGTACCAATAATGCTGCGATTAATAA
>NZ_DDCJ01000023.1:27863-33406 GCF_002335285.1 Thalassolituus sp. UBA2009 | reverse complement strand
TCTGTTATCTGTGCTGCTGGCAGAAAATACATCAGGCATAACTCAGCTCCTGCAATGACTGTTGCCACAGCTGCAGGCAGCGCTGCTGTGTTTCCTGCGCCAGAGCAATTGAAGGGTGAAATTTAAGTGCCAGTGTCAGTTGCCCGTTGCACTCAGTCACACCGGTGGCAATCGGATAATTCGCGCTGCCGGCACCGCAGACACCAACAACACTGTGCGGATGCTGTGGCAGTGACCAGTCTCCCAGATAGCTGAACGAGCCGAGATAAAACTGCGAACCGCTGATGCGCCGGTAAATAAAGCGCACCCCGGTTTTACCAATCCAGCGGCCAATATGAGCCATCTTCCATAACCACCAATGTTCTCTGGCGACCAGCTTTGCTTTTACCTGTGCATGAATGTGTCCGGCACTGCTGTGTTCGTCCAGTGCCAGATAAAAACCGGATGATAAATTACTCTGTTCCGGCCAGCTGACAGCGCCACGGACATTCACCGGGTAAAACCACCAGGCGCGGCTTCCCGGTTGCAGGCAGACGGAAAAAATAACCTTATTCAGACAGGCAAAGGTAAGGCTTGCCAGAGAGACTCCCCGTGCAGCAGCCACTGTTTTTAAGCGGCTGACGGTGGTTGTGTTAAGCACGGTAAATTCAGGTTCTGTAACAGCCCTGGGTGTTTCGCCGGCTTTTGTTGCACTGGCTTTTTTCCAGTGTACGGTTTTCGGTGTGCGGTCTTTGCGTTGCCGCCGTACCTTATTCAGGGTTTGCCAGAAACCGGGCTCGGTCAGGTCGCGGCAGCGTGGCAGTGAACTGGCCGGATAGCCCAGTTGCTCGCGTACATTAGCCAGCATACCAATGCCATCGGTATCGCGGTGGCGGAAATGATGCCACTGCGTCTGCTGCTCCTGACTGTTGTGTATAAAACAGTGAATACGGTCGGAAATTCCTTGCTCTTCCCGTACTTCGTACCACTGGGCAATATAATCTTTGCGCATAAATTCCCTGTTAAAGACGGCTGATTTCCGGATATTGCAGGCGGGTTAAATCCAGCTTCTGCACCAGTTCTGGTTGATAGGTAGCAATAAAATTCCGGCTTTTTAAGGCGTGCCCGGGATGCCGGCGGACGATTTTTAACAGCGGGTCACGGCTGTCAAAACCACAGGCCAGAGCCAGGGCATTACGTTGCTGTGCTGTTTTCCGCAGGGTGCGTAATAACCGCGCAAAGCGCCCGGGATCATTATTTTTAACCACCACGCTGTGCAGCATCTGATAATGATTGAGCGAATTAACGGCAGGTAATGCCAGGTGTCCGGTCAGCCAGGTAAGGCTGTTATAGAATGGCCGCAAATGATGCAGTAGCGGTACGTAGCCACTGATCCGGGTCTGTTTAAAATCCTTCTGATCCCACAGACCAGCCAGCGCCGTAATTTCCCCATGTTCACGCAGAATAAAAAAATCACTGATTTTAATATTGCGGTAGTATGGATCATCGCTGCCGATACGCGAGAAATCGTAACAGGGGTAAAATTGTTTACTGGCGGCTTCGCGGTCAAAAAATGCCTGCATCTCGGCAATATCTTCCGTTCTGGCCGGATGGGTTAACGGATCATCCGCGATATTTTTTTTCCGCCGCAGGCTGATCAGCCAGGTGGTAAACATTCCGGCAGGAAGATATTGCGGCAGTGTATTGCGGCCGCTGCCAACGGTGCTTAGTGAGGCACGGTTTTCGTCGAGAATAACGGTCTGCATCCACTCGTTCTGCATTTGCTGACGATAGGTGCCGAATAAGCGGTACAGAGTACGGCCACCCTGAAAATCCGGGTGAATACGCAGATCACTGCCATAACGAACCGACGTTGGCTGGCCATTAATAAATACCCGGCGCTGGCCGATACTGAACGTACCGATAATGCCATGACCGGGTTTTTCCATAACCCAGATTTCCGGTCGCTGGCTACTGACTGCTGCGGCATAAAAATAATCAGGATTACGCTCAAAGGTCAGACGGATGCTTCCCTGTTGGGCGGTTGCGGCCAGCAGTTTCAGTAAGCCGGCCGAATCCTGAGTACAGGCCGGCCGGATGCAATAGCTGCTCACGCGATGGCTCCGCTTTCCGCCGGGCTGTCTTCCGGCAGAGTATTCAGCAACTCGCTGGCGGCAGGGCAAAGTAATAACGGTTCTACTTTAATATTGCCGGCCACCGCACCACACTGCAGCCGCAGGTGAGTATAAGTTGCCATGGCGTTGTCGCTGATGATTACGCGTGCCGGATTCAGCTGGCCGAGTTCGCGGGCGAGCTTATAGTGGAAATGTTCCTGCAATAAAGCTTCAAGCCGCTGCTGGGTTTCTGTCTGCAGCTCCTGACCACCACTGGCCAGCAGTACGTAGGTTGGACGGTGGTTACCCTGTTCCGCCGGTACGGCCAGTAATGACACCGGTTGCAGTGGCAGGGCGGCAGTCAGGGTACTGAATATATTCAGCACCGCTTGCGGAGACATTTTTTCGCCGACCATATCGGTGCCGGATAAGCGGCTGATAAAACGCAGGGTCGGGCATTGATTAATAAAACCATCAACCAGCAGCCGGTCTTTGGTGCGGTAACGTAACAGGCCGCTGGCGGTGGTGATCACCGGGCGAACCTGCATACCGGGCTCCAGTTCCCAGCTGAATAAAATCTGTTTGTTGGCCAGATTTTCAAACTCGTAGAAATGACTTTCCAGCGCCAGCGGATATTGCTGACCATAAGGAATGGTCACTACACCTTCGGTGGCCCATAAGCCTTTTCCCTGAAAATCACTGTGGCTGAATAACTGCTGCAGTTGTCTGGCCCAGGGTTCGGATGATGATGTATCCCAGGCGCTGATCAACGCCAGTTCAGGCCATAATTTCCGGGTGATAGTGGCGTTTATTCTGCCGTTCCAGTTACGCAGCAATGCAGCATTAATACGATTGCGCGGAGCGCTTAAATGTCCGAGGCTGGTTTGCTGTTCTCCCCAGCGACCCTGTTCCAGAACCTGGGCAACGGCCATGCGTTGCTGTCCTAATTGCTCCAGCAGGCTGAGCAGAAAGGTGGGGCTCCAGACAGACATCAGGGTGAGATCGCGGGCTGCGCATAAATAACAAAGCGATGCGAACAGTGATAATTCTGAGCTTGGTGCCAGCGACACCGCCTGCGGCACGGCCATGGTGCGGTTCATAAATAAACGCTTCCACCACGGCAGTAATTGCAGGTCGTCATTAACGCTGTTGGCAACACTGCGTAATTCACCCGGCACCCATGACAGTGACCAGTAATGCCGGCCTTTACGGATAGCGGGATAACGGCTGTACAGATCGGCCATCCACGGATTAATGGCCTGATCGAGTTCGCGCAGGAATTCCGGGGTATAGGGAATCCATTTAATCTGTGCTGTTGAGCCACTGGTTGGCTGATAACGCTGGCACGTCTCTGTCGTCAGAATAAATTCACCGGAACTGCGCTGGCGGTTAATGGCATTCTGCCAGTCTTCATAATCGCTTAATGGTACTCGCTGGCGAAATTCTTCAACGCTGGTCGCCAGCGTAAGGCCGCGCTGATAACCGCTGTCTGAGCCGGATACAACCGCCATAATGTTCTGAAAGCGTGCCAGCTGCGCCGCTTTCAGTGCATGACTGGCGCGCATAAAACGTTGCTGACCATAGCGGCTCAGACGATAGGAAATCTGATGCAGTAAGCGGGTAGAAATATTCATAATGACTCCTTACTGCAGTGTGCTGCGCCGGCTGCCGAGCTGTTTACGGAAAAAGCCGATAAAGGTTCGGCTGCAGACTTCACCGACGCAGGGCAGCTCAGTACCGCGGCGCCAGGATGGATTGGTGTCATCAAAAAAGCGGATCTTTGCATTGGCTTCACGCATGCAATCCGTAATGTCGGCAACATCCCCTTTCAGGTGCTGGGAGTGATCACCAAAATCCAGCAGGCGATTATTACGGTCGTAATAATCGGGAAATAATTTTTCGCAATACTGGTCGATAACACCGACCAGACTTTTATCGCGGTTATGGTGATTGGGGTAATGGCGAACAAAGTTATTGGCCAGAAGCAGGTAGGTTTTATAACCTTTGGAAATCAGCAACCAGAAAACCCGGGTACCGGGGCGGGTTAATTTCAGCTTCAGCATCCGTAATGCAAACGCCTGCTGCAACGCTTTATTTCCCCAGTAATCTTTTTCCAGAATGGTATCTCCACTGAATACGCCAATGGCTTTTCCGTTGCCATAATTCAGCGCCACTTCAGTCCAGGTGCTGAAACCGACCACCCGGTTTCCGGCTTTCTCTGCCAGCAGAAATACACCGCTTTTACGGTTCATATCCTGGACAAAGGTTTCCAGATCGGTATTGGCGTAATAACGGGAAAATACCCGGTACATATCGCGCAGATGCTTAACTGAAATCTGCTCCAGTGGCAGAAAACGACAGGTTAATGCTCTTTTATTCTGAGTCATTGAAATCCATTCCTTATTCAGGGCAAAACAAATCCGCATCGCCGGATAGCGGCAATGTCAGGTCGGTTATTGTTTTATGCAATATAAGTACGATGGTGCCGTATATCGCGGAATGGCAGCGACTATTCGCGTTGTGGCAGAGTCTGGAATGCAGTCATAGAGATCACCGTGAGAATAAGTTTTTATAATTACCCGCTCTTATTGGCGGATTTAATATTATTTTTATTGTGGCCATTTTTATTCTGGCCTCTGAGGAATGCAGACACTCAGTTTTCGGGGCCTGTTAACCTGGATAAGTTCAGGCGCTCGGATTGAAACATAAGCGCGCTCTTTGGGTTAGTGCAATATATATTAAAAGAAATAGTTGGCACGAATTGCCCTTATATTTAAGGGTTTGTGGCTATTATATGGTACGGATGTTTTATGTTTTTAATAGATTTATAGGAAGACGCAGGCAGATATAAAATATTTCTGATTATTTATTTTTGCGTTTTATTCATTGGTATTTTTCTTCAAGTCTGCTGATTACGTCCTGAGTAACGCGCAGGCTTTCCAGCAAATCCAGTAAGTTATATTCCAGATTCACATTCAGGTGCGTTGCCTGGCCGCCAAAGAAATCCGGGTTTTTTCCCTGAAACTGCAAACCTAAATTCAGTGCGCCGTCGGGCTGGTACTGAATATTGGACTGCAGCTTGTCGTAGTTGAAGTTCTGCAGTAATTGCATGGCCAGGCCAACGGTCTGGTCAGATTGCTGCAGTGCTGCGGAGGTGGCGTTCTGGTAGCGGATAACGCCGCCGGGGTCGCGGGCAAATAAACTGCCGCCGGGAATCTGCGGGCCTTCTTTGGTTAAAACTATCGGCAGCACACCGTCGAGGGTGCCGGTTGCCTGAACTTCAGCCTTGGCTTCCAGCGCGGCTATCTGTGCCAGCTGAATATGGTCCAGCTCAATACCAAAGGCATTGATGTCTTTGCGTGTATCAAAGCGGATTAATGGAGTATGAACGCGGCCGCCGAGTACATCGGTGTGCATTTCATAAATCTCGGCCAGCGCATAAGAAAAATC
>NZ_DDCJ01000023.1:26768-27609 GCF_002335285.1 Thalassolituus sp. UBA2009 | reverse complement strand
TTCAGGCTTTTGCCGCTGATCTGGGCGTCGAGTAAATAGTCGCCGCTGAATGGCCGGCGCAGGGCGATTAAGGCGTTCCATTGTTCAAGGCCGATGCTGTTGTCGTAAACCGCGCTGATATTGTCGCTGCGCAGCATCAGGTCGGGTTTGATCTGCCAGGTGTTAGCGGTTTGTTGCCAGTCAATCCAGCCTTGTCCGGCCAGTGCGCCATTTAAAAATTCGAGTTTGGTCAGCGCCGTCATTTCCGGCAGGTTGAGTTTGTCCCAGTTGAGCGCCAGGTCATCGAGGTGCCACTGCATACTGCCACGCTGTTGCAGCAGGTCGTGCTGCAATTGCATCCGCAGGTGCAGTTGGTTAGCGGCGCCACTGAGCTGCAGCTCGCCGTTAAGTTGTTGCTGCGGCTTGCCGTTCTGCTGATCGTCCTGCAATGAATACAGCAGTTTTATCGGCCCTTTGGCGCTGAGATCGGGAACCGGCCAGCCCTGCCAGCGCGATTTGGCCAGTTGCAGGCTGATATCACACTGGCCGCTGAACACACTTCGCAGGGCAACCAGCAACGAGCTGCCGGGCGCTGGCTGACAGCTGAATTCGCTGGTCTGTAATTGCAGGAAGCTGTCTGCCCCGTGCTGTATGTGCCAGGGCTTAATGGTCAGCCGCAGCGGGTCGCTGTGCAGGTGGTTGTTATTACTGTTGCCGTTTTCGTTGCTGTGCAGATTGCCATTGATATACAGCGTGGGCAGCAGCTGAAATTCCAGCATTGGTAATTGCCAGCCTTCGGGCTCTGTCAGCTGCAGCCTGTTGCTGATGCCGGGAATGCTGCTCAGCTGCCAGTCGCCACTGG
>NZ_DDCJ01000023.1:17869-26502 GCF_002335285.1 Thalassolituus sp. UBA2009 | reverse complement strand
ACTGATATCAAGCGCCAGCGGCAGCACCAGGCTGAGAGCGCTGCCTTGTTGCCAGTTCAGCGCCGGGGTCAGGTTCAGGCTGGCGAGTAACTGCTCACTTTTTT
Source organism: Thalassolituus sp. UBA2009 (assembly GCF_002335285.1). NCBI lineage: Bacteria > Pseudomonadati > Pseudomonadota > Gammaproteobacteria > Oceanospirillales > Oceanospirillaceae > Thalassolituus > Thalassolituus sp. UBA2009. The sequence continues at coordinate 26,398 of NZ_DDCJ01000023.1, read as the reverse complement.
TGCCGTGCAGCAGGTTCTTCAGCTGGCCTTCGGCTTCGCAGCTGCTGAGTTTGGCGCTGCAGTAGCCGCTGAACTGCTGGCTGCTGCTGAGGGTAAACAACTGATCGCCGCCTGCCGCTGGCAGCAGATCGGTGAACTGCAGTTGCTGGTTGTTGCTCTGCAACTGCCATTGCCAGTCGGCGGCTGGGTTTTCTTTATTCAGGGTTAAGTGCCAGCTGCCGCTTTGCCAGTGCATATTGTCAGCCAGTTGCTGGCGGCGGGTATCGAAGCCGGCACTCAGGTTGATGCTCAGATCCTGTGGCAGGTAGGCGCTGTTGGGTAATTGCAGCCCGGCATTGAGTTGCATCCGGTTAAGGGGCAAGGGCAGCCCGCTGAGCTGAGGTAAGCGTTCACTCAGGGCGGCAAAGTCGAGGCGCTGATCCAGCGTCAGGCGGGTATTGTCGGCGTCCTGTTCAATATGGCCATACTGCTGCAACAGTAATTGGCTCTGTTCCGAAACCAGCAGCAGCCAGTCGCCACTGCGTTGTAATTGCAGTTCGATCTGCCACGGCAGCGGCAGATTATCCAGCTGAGCACTGCCATGAATACGCCACTGCTGCGGGGTCAGGCTGGCGCTGAGTTCGGCCACCGCCGCAGGATGTTGCAGCACAATATGGTCAATGCTGACCTGTTCCAGTGGCAGTTGCAGCCACTGGCTGAATTGTGGAATTTCCAGCAGCTGGTGCAACTGTTCACGTGCGGCATTACCGGCATTCTGTGCGGCTACCGCAGCGACTTTGCGCGCACTTTCATCGGGCAGGCTGACGTGTAATTCGGCAATACTGAGGGTTTTCAGCCGGCCCTGCAGTAATTGCGACGGGCGGTAGCGCAGATCAAGATCGGTGAGCTGAATCAGGCTGCCATCGGCCAGAGGCAGCTGCAGTTTAGTCAGCTGAAAACGCTGCCAGCTGAAGGTGTCGATCTGCACCACCACGCTGCTGCCGGGGGCGGCTACATCGGCCAGCAGATCCGGCAACCAGCGGTTCAGGGCGGGTTTGAGCAGGGCAGGCAGAACGCTCAGCAGCAGCACAATCAGCACAACCGCCGACAGCATAATACTCAGCAGACGCAACAGCAGCTTCGGCAGGCGCACAGGCGTCAGCCGTGCCTGAACTGCGTGCAGCAATCCTTTGCCCGGCACGTGCATGATGGTTATTTAGCCTTGATGGTCTGAACGCCGTTCTGGGTGCCAAGCAGCAATACGTCGGCCGGACGCAGGGCAAACAGACCGTTGGTGACCACACCGGTAATCTGGTTGATTTTGCTTTCCAGCTCAATGGCAGAGGCGATGCTGAAGTTATGCACATCCAGAATGCAGTTGCCGTTATCAGTAATTACACCTTCGCGGTAAACCGGATCGCCGCCCAGCTTAACCAGTTCACGGGCCACATAAGAGCGTGCCATCGGAATTACTTCTACCGGTAGCGGGAAAGCGCCTAAGCGGTTCACCAGTTTGGTTTCATCGGCGATGCAGATAAATTCTTTGGCGACCGCAGCAACAATTTTTTCGCGGGTTAACGCCGCACCACCGCCTTTGATCATTTCCAGGTGCTCGTTGATTTCGTCGGCACCGTCGATATAAAAGTCGAGGTTGCTGACGCTGTTCAGGTCGTACACCGGAATGCCGTGATCACGCAGACGCTGGGCTGAAGCTTCAGAACTGGCAACCGCACCGTCAAACAGGTGTTTGTGTTCGGCCAGGGCATCAATAAAGCAGTTGGCGGTAGAGCCTGTGCCAACACCGACAATGCTGTCGTCGTCGAGATGAGGGCGGATATAGTCGGCGGCGGCGATACCTGTGGCGCGTTTCAGTTCGTCTTGTGTCATGATGGCAGCTCGGGCTTATGATGTGTCAGATGCAGCGAATTATATGCGCTGATGCGTTACAATGCTCACCTCTGAGTGCTTCCCGCACCGATTTTTTCAGTCTGTTTGGAATCCCCGGCATGCTTAACGATTACCTGAAGAAAATTCTCGCCGCCCGCGTTTACGATGTTGCTGTCGAATCGCCGCTGCATATTGCCCCCTTCCTGAGCGAACGGCTGGGCAACCGAATTTGGGTAAAACGTGAAGATCAGCAGGCGGTGTACTCATTTAAGCTGCGTGGCGCCTACAACAAAGTGGTGCAGCTGACGGAAGAAGAAAAAGCCAAAGGGGTGGTTGCGGCATCCGCCGGTAACCACGCGCAGGGACTGGCGCTGGCGGCACAGAAACTGGGCATTAAAGCTACCATCGTCATGCCGCGTACCACGCCCGATATTAAAGTGAAATCGGTTAAAGCCCGTGGTGCCAAAGTGGTACTGCAGGGCGATGCCTTTGATGATGCCTTTGCCTATTCGCAGAAGCTGGTTGAAGAAAAAGGCATGACTTACATCCATCCCTACGATGACCCGGAAGTGATTGCCGGTCAGGGCACTATTGGTATGGAAATCCTGCGTCAGCTCAGTGGCCCGGTGGATGCGATTTTTGTTCCGGTCGGAGGCGGTGGTCTGGCAGCCGGTGTGGCGGCTTATATCAAAGCGCTGCGCCCGGAAATTAAAGTGATTGGTGTTGAGAGCACCGAGTCCGCTTGTCTGGCGGCGGCGCTGGCAGCGAAAAAGCGCGTTATTCTGCCCCAGGTCGGTATTTTTGCCGACGGTGTGGCCGTGGCCCAGATCGGTAAAAACACCTGGGAAATCTGTAAAGATCATATCGACGAAGTGATCACCTGTACGCCGGATGAAATCTGCGCCGCCATTAAAGATGTGTTCGACGATACCCGTGCGGTATGTGAACCAGCCGGTGCATTAAGCATTGCCGGCGTTAAAAAGTACGTTGAGCGTGAAGGTTGTGAAGGGCAGAACCTGGTGGCGATTTTAAGCGGCGCCAACGTTAACTTTGATCGGCTGCGTTATATCTCGGAAGTTGCAGAGATCGGTGAAGGCCGGGAAATTATTCTGGCGGTGACCATTCCCGAACAGCCTGGCAGCTTTCAGAAGTTCTGCAGCCTGATCGGCAAGCGCCCGATTACCGAATTTAATTACCGCTACAGCGATGACCATCAGGCGCAGATTTATGTCGGCGTTAAAGTTGGCGCTGAGCACGGTGCGCGTCAGGCATTGCTGGATGAACTGCACGGAGATAATTATCCGGTGCTGGATATTACCGACGATGAAATGGCCAAGTACCATATCCGCCATATGGTGGGTGGGCATGCGCCGGCAGCCGTTAATGATGAACGGGTTTACCGTTTCGAATTTCCGGAGCGTCCGGGTGCACTGCTTAATTTCCTGCGCAAGCTGGGCAAGCACTTTAATATATCGCTGTTCCATTACCGTAACCACGGTGCAGCTTATGGCCGTGTTCTGGTTGGTTTGCAGGTTGCTGATGACCGTCAGCAGCAGCTGCACAGTTTTCTGGAAGAGCTGGGCTATGGTTATTGGGATGAAACCGATAATACGGCCTACCAGCTGTTTCTGCGTTAACTGCTTCTGTGTTAATCAAGCGAGCGGGCATTCATGCCTGTTATTCACAGAATAATGGCATGCCGGCACCTTGCTGCCGGCCTGTCCTGTGAGAACAATAGCGTTTTTGCATCTGCTGTATGTGTCGCCCGGAGATGGAGCTCAGCGGCACCTATAAACAATAATAAGAGACTTCATCATGCTGTTTGTTTTTCGTGCTGTCGTATTAACCGGCTATTTTCTGTTTGGCTGCACGCTTGGTCTGGTGCTGTGCATCATTCGTCCTTTCCATCGTAATAATACCCGCGACTGCGCCAAGATATTTTCTTTCGGCCGCTGGCTGCTGAACATTGATATGAAAGTGCTTAATCAATCTCCGGTCGGTGATGGTCAGGCTATTTATGTCGGTAATCATCAGGACACTCTGGACGTTTTTATTTATCCCGGCATGCTGCCCGGTAATATCGCCATTTTAGGTAAAAGCAGTCTGCGTTTTATTCCGGTGTTTGGTTTGTTGTTCTGGCTTGCTGGTAATATTTTTATTAACAGAACCAATAAAGCCAAAGCCTGGGAAACGATGGCCACAGTAGCGCGCACGGTAAAAAAACGCGGTTGTGCTGTTTACATTTTTCCGGAAGGTACCCGTTCGCGTGGTAAGGGATTATTACCCTTTAAAAGCGGTGCCTTTGCGCTTGCCATTGAGGCCGGTTTACCTGTTGTGCCAATGGTGTACAGCAGTACGCATAAAAATATTGATCTGCACCGCTTCCATAGTGGTAAAGTGTTGGCGCGTTATCTGGAACCGATCAGTACCGAGGGTATGGGTGAGGACGATGTGAAGCGCCTTGCAGAGATGACCCGCGAACGGATGGCGCAGGCAATCGATGCTCTGGATGCGGAGCTGGCAGTAAAGTAGCAGGCAATTAATTAGTGGCCGCCTATACTGAATCCGATCCCGGATATTTGTGTTGGGGTGTGCAACTCATGAAACAGATTGTTATGTTCTGGCTGGTAATGATTACCGGCATTTCCGCCAGTGCAGAACAGGACGCCTGCCATTTATTTACCGCCAGTGGTAATGCCGAATATCCGCCTTACCTGTGGCGGTCGCCGCAAAATCCCGAAGTGTTAACCGGTGCAATCTCCGGCTTCTTACACAAAGTTTCAAAACAACTCGATATAAAAATCGATCTGCAATACAGCGGTCCCTGGGGCCGGACTCAGGAAGAAGTTGCGGCCGGACGTATCGATTTTATTGCCGGTGCCTTTTATACCGATGCCCGCTCTGAGCGCATGGATTACCTGCGCCCCGCCTTTCAGCTGACCCGTACCGTGGTGTGGGTTAATAATGAAAAACCCTTTAAGTTTAACCGCTGGGAAGATTTAATCGGCCGTCAGGGCGTTACTGTTATTCATAACAGCTTTGGTCAGGAGTTTGATGACTTTGCCCGCAAGTACCTCACCGTTCATCAGGTTGGCAGTCTGGAACAGGGACTGAAGATGCTGAATGGTCAGCGGGTTGATTATGTTTTGTATGAAGAGAATCCTGCCCGTGCCTACGCTGCGCGTAATGGCTATCTGAATATCCATCCATTAGCGCAGGAAATCAGCAGCGAGCCGCTGTATCTGACCCTGTCGAAAAAGTCGGCCTGTAATTCGCCGGAATTACGCGCGCAGATAGAGAAAGTACTGGTGCAGGCAAAAGAAGAAAACTGGATGCCGCCGCTGCTGCAGCAGGCCCAGTATCTGTGGGCAGAGCAGCATCTGAAATCGGCCGATACCGAATAATGCCTGAAGCTCTCAGGATACCTTGCGTACCGTTTCCTGGTTATCGTTAATGGTGTCCTGATAGGCACTGGTGGTGAGTGTCAGACGCTGCCCCTGATTCAGATGTGTTGTGCAGGCGACACGCAGTAAGGAAGTAAAGTTACCGGTTTCGCCGCGGCGCTCCAGCACTTCACGATAGATACGGGTAATAAAAGTACCCAGTGTCAGCCCGGCATCGGCAGCGATCTGCTCCAGCAATTGCCAGAAGACAGCCTCCAGACGAATACTGGTGACGACGCCATCGATACGGATGGAACGGGTCTTCAGTTCAAACAGTTCCGGTTCGGCACCTGAATAAATTTCACACATGGAAAGCTTCCTGAGGCAATCAGTCCGGTGCCCATTATGTCGCGCAAAGGAAAGTGATTGCACCCTCCTTTACGCGCAGTCAGCATCATGCCGATTCTGACAGGTACTGATTACTGCAACAGGGCATTAAACTGCGCCAGCCACTGCGGGTGGGCAGGCCAGGCCGGGGCGGTAACGATATTGCCGTCGGTAACGGCCTGATCGACGGCGATATCGGCATAGATGCCTCCGGCCATGGTGACTTCCGGTGCACAGGCCGGGTAAGCCGAAATTTTGCGTTCGCGGATAACATCAGCAGCGGTCAGCAGCTGCGCGCCATGGCAAACCGCAGCAATGGGTTTGCCAGCGCTGGCGAAGTGTTTCACCAGTTCCAGCACGCGGCTGTTCAGGCGCAGGTATTCCGGCGCACGGCCACCGGGCAGCAGCAGGGCGTCGAATTCCTGTTCGTTAATGCTGGCGAAATCTGCATTCAGTACAAAATTATGGCCGGGCTTTTCGCTGTAGGTCTGGTCGCCTTCGAAGTCGTGGATCGCGGTACGGACACTGTCGCCGGACGCTTTATCCGGACATACCACGCTGACGCTGTGACCGACCATCTGCAATGCCTGAAACGGCACCATCAGTTCGTAATCTTCGACGTAATCGCCGGCAATAATGAGGATATTTGCCATGAGCGCTGCTCCGTATTGTTGTTGTGGAACAGCGAGTCTGGCGGATTGTAAGGAATGTTGGGTAACAGCGGATTACTACAGCAGCAAGTGAGTGATCAGAGACGCCCTTTGCTGAACTGTTCGCGCGCGGCCTGTTTTTTCCGTTCGCTTTTACGCAGCAGTACGTAAAAGGCTCCGGCGCCGCCGTGATGGGGTTGCGCGGTGTGGTAGGCCTGAACTTCGTCCAGCTCCTCCAGCCAGTGCACCAGATAGCTTTTTAATACCGCCGGGTCGTTGATATTGCGGTCACCCTTGCCGGGGAGCACCAGCACACTGCGGATATCGTGCGCCATACAATCCTGAATAAAACGGTACAGCTCGCGCCGTGCTTCATCGATGGTGCGGCGGTGCAGGTCGAGGCGGGCTTCGGTTTCATATTTACCCAGCCGCAGTTTGCGGAATACCCCATCCTGAATACCGGGACGTTTATAACCGATGACATCGTGCGGGCCGACGCGTTTTACCTCGCTGGTCTGCAGGCGGTTACCATCCTGTTCTTCGGGCTGTTGCTGTGCCGCCTGACGGCGTGCCGCAGCACTGACCTGTGACGTCTCAGCCTTGCGCAGCTCGACCCGCTCTTTTGTTTGCAGTGGCTTAACGCCCTGCATTTCCTGCAGGAACAGCTGCTCTTCGGGATCGTTGTTGGTATCGCTCATGGTCTTCGTCGTACAGCAGAAATGCCCTATGATAACGAACATTCACGCCGTCCGTCTCGCGCCTGATAAGGGATTATATCCATGGTTTTCCTGTGACAATTCTTTGCAATGGCGGACACAACTTTGTGTGGCAATCCGTACACTGATAAGCGTACACATTGCCTGGCATTGCCAGAGGACCGAATGATGAAACAGACCCTAATCAAGGCCGTTGGTGCCGCCTGTACTTTGCTGCTGGCCAGTCAGGCGCTGGCCTTTGGTGGCAAGCACCGCGAAATAGACTGGGACGATGAGCTGGAACTGAGCGATGCCCAGGAAGAGCGCATCGACGAAATTGAAGACAGCTACGAAAGTAAATTCCGCGAGTTGCGTAAGGCCGACACGCCCCGCAGTGAGAACCGCGCCAAAGCACACGAACTGATGCAGGCGATGCGCGCTGAAATCCAGCAGGTGCTGACCCCCGAACAGCGTGAGCAGGCGCAGAGCTTAATGCGCGAGCAGCACGCCAAAATGCAGAAAAAACACGCTAAAGAACTGGCCCGTAAACTGGATCTGAGCGATGAGCAGAAAGATACTTTGCTGAAAGGCGTTAAAGAGCAGAAAGACAACTACCAGTGGCCGCTGGATCAGTCTCAGCGTGAAGCGGCGCGCCAGCACTTTGAACAACTGGTGCAAAGTGTGCTGACTGCCGAACAGCAGGAAAAATGGACGGCATTGAAAGAGAAGCAGATGCGCAAATGGCATCACCCGGATGAAGACGGCCTGGATGGCCATCATGGTCACCGTAAAGATAAAGACTGCGATAAATAATCCGGTTTTATCGGATACAAAAAGCCCGCGTAATAACGCGGGCTTTTTGTTATCTGCGGTGGCAGAACAATCCGATCAGAAGCTGTACACCAGAGTAACGCCAAACTCGGTATCGGTGTTTTCGCTTTCTGCCGGCACCTTATCAACGTACTTCACTTTATAGGTCAGCTTGGTGGCCAGGCTGCCGTTGATCTGACTTTTCAGACCGGTTTCTGATTTATAGATACTGTTGCTTTCGCCCAGTTCGGCACTGAATTCTTCTATAAATTCGACGCCTTTCTGAATGGTCCAGTGGTATCTGGCAACCAGACGGGCGATAACTTCTTCATTGATCTCATCTGTTTCTTTCAGCTTGTCGCGACGGTAACCGGGACCGGCTTCAAGGTCGAGTTCCATATTCTGTTCATGGATGGCGCGGTAACCGTAACCGGCGGATAACGTGGCCTGATACTCAAAACCGCTGAAGCGGTCACGTTCTTCATCACCGACAATGGCGAGGTAAGAATGCTCACTGAAGTTACGGTCAAACTGAACGGTGCCGCGGTACTTTTCTTTTGAAGTAACGCCATCTTCTTTACTGGTCAGGGCATCCAGTTTGAGGCTGGAATCCCAGAGTTCACCATCGCGTTTAACAGCAAATTTACCGTTAATGCTGGAGGTATCGGTATTACCTGAGGTGCGGATGGTGCCCAGCTCGGCAGATCCACCCCAGATCGGGAATTCCGGTGCTGCGGC
>NZ_DDCJ01000023.1:16081-17610 GCF_002335285.1 Thalassolituus sp. UBA2009 | reverse complement strand
CGGCAATACGGCGAATGATGAAACAATCAGGGCTTGGCGACGCATAGCATCCTCTCTGCGCAAAAAAACTTGCCGGCAGGTTAGCGACAGGGGGGGATCTGTGCAAGGGCAGGACGGGATAAAGGCCCGGCTGGCGGAACAGTGCGTAGCACAAAGCCAGCCTGTGCTTGTGCGGTTTTAGTGTAGAGTGTGCGCAGAAAAACAATACGCATAAGGATGCCAGTGTGCGCCAAGCCATTCTCAGCGGCCCGGTTAACCGGACACTCTACAGCCTGACTCAGCCGATGGTGCTGGGCATTATGGCGGTCTTCTTTTTCAATATGGTCGATACCTGGTTTATCAGCCTGCTCGGCACCGAAAGTCTGGCAGCAGTGGGCTTTGCTATGCCGGTCACCATGCTGGTGATGAATCTGGCGATTGGTCTTGGCATTGCCATGTCCGCTTTAATTGCGCGCGCGGTGGGCGCCGATGACAACCTGCAGGCACAGCGTGCCGCAATGGCGGGCTTGCTGCTCAGTTTATTGCTGGGCGTGGTGATTGCCGTGGCGGGTTGGCTGAGCAATGACGCCCTGTTCCGTTTGCTGGGTGCCGGTGATGAGCTGTTGCCGGAAATCCGCCGTTTTATGGTGTTCTGGTGGCCCGGCGCCATCGTACTGTTGCTGATGATGATGCAGAACAGTGCCATGCGGGCAACCGGTAATACCAAACTGCCATCGCAGATGATGATGGTGGCTGCGGTGCTGAATGCGTTACTCGATCCGCTGCTGATTTTTGGCTGGGGGCCATTGCCGGGAATGGGTATTGGTGGCGCGGCGCTGGCCAGTGCGCTGTGCTGGATTCTGGTGCTGCTGGTGATTATGACCCGCCAGCGCCGTGAAGGTTATATCAGCCGTCATGGCATGGGCTGGCACGATGTGCGGGTATTGTGGAAACGAATGCTGCAGCTGGGTGTTCCGGCGATGGTCACCAATATGATGGTGCCGGTGGCCGGTGCCATTCTGCTGGTGATGGTGGCGCCGCTGGGGCCGGAAGCCGTGGCTGGTTTTGGTGTCGGCATGCGTCTGGAGCCATTCGCCATCGTGGTCATTCTGGCACTGACTTCAACCTTACCGGTGTTTGTTGCGCAGAATCATGCCGCCGCTCAGTACGACCGTATCTGGCAGGCCCTGTACAGCAGCTTCCGTTTTCTGGCCTTGTGGCAGGGAGCGGTGTGTTTGATTTTCTGGGTTACGGGTCATTGGCTGGCGCAGCTGTTTTCCGCTGATCCGGCGGTGCAGCAAAGTATTGTCGAGTACGTACGCTGGCTGCCGCTGGGCTATGCCGGTATGGGGATTGTGCTGTGTGTGAATTCTGCGCTGAACTCCCTGCAGCGTACCCAGACCTCGATGGTGATTAACTTTGTCCGCCTGTTTGCCTTTTATGTGCCCGGCGCCTTTATTGGTGCAGAGCTGGGTGGCTATCCGGGCCTGCTGATTGGCGCGGCGGCAGGTAATCTGCTGATGGGTGGATTGTTGCTGTGGCGGGTGCGG
>NZ_DDCJ01000023.1:11572-15827 GCF_002335285.1 Thalassolituus sp. UBA2009 | reverse complement strand
CCGGCCTGATGTAATGACAGGCAAGCGCCGCTGGTTTATGCCTCTTTAAGGGGGCTGGTCACACCAAGCTGTCGTATCTGGTCTAATCAGGCGTGTTTACGGCTGCTAATCTGAAGGAACCCTATTTTCCTTCAGGAGTCCCCCTCATGACCATTCGCCAGAAATTGCTGCTCAGTATGGGCGGTGCTCTGCTGCTGAGTGTGGCGCTGGTCGTCAGCATTGGCATCTGGCAAAGCCGCCAGCAGCTGGAGACCTATTGGCTGGGTTCTGCCCTGCCGGCTAACATCCGGGCCATTGCTCAGGAAATCGAAAAAGACCTGACCGCCGCTATTACCTCCTCTGAACTGATTGCCGATAACGCGCTGATGCAAAACTGGATTGAGCGTGGTGAGCCGCAGGAGGAATGGCCGCTGAATCAGGAATTTCTTGAAGCCATTGCCCGCCGGCAAAAGGCTGACAGTGCTCACTTTGTATCGGCTCTGAGCCGCAACTACTACACCCAGAAAGGCATCAGCCGTAAGGTTACCGCAGAAAACGACGGCTGGTTTTTTGGCTTTCTCGATAAGGGCCTGAAACGCGCCCTGCAGCTGGATGTGGATAAAACCAGCGGCAAACCCACCTTATTTATTAATGTCCGCATCGAACGTAATGGTAAAGCGCTGGGCATCAGTGGTTTAGGCATCGGTCTGCAGGAAATGGCCGAACGCATCCGTCAATTCCGTTTTGCTGAAACCGGCATCGTTTATCTGACGGACAATAGCGGCAATATACTGATTCACCCGGATCTGAAGTTATCCGGTGTGCCACTGGCACAGCACATGCCGGCGCTTAACGCCCAGCAGTTGCTGGCAGCGACGGCCGGTGATCTGGTGGAATTTGAGCGGGACGGTAAACCGATCATTGCATCTGCCATGCAGCTGGATGAGGTGGACTGGCATCTGGTGGTGGAGGTCCCGCGCGGGGAAATCTACGGTGTGCTGCGTAAGTCTACGTTGTTATCGCTGGGCGTAGGAATCGTGACGGCACTGGTCTTTCTTGGTCTGATTGCGCTCCTTGCTGACCGGATGACACTGCCGTTACGCCGTATTACCCAGGCACTGATCAGCATAGGCCAGGGCGGTGGCGACCTGACCCAGACCCTTAAAGTCGAAAGTAACGATGAACTTGGCCAGCTGGCGCGTGGCTTTAACGACTTTATGGAATCGCAGCGGCAGATGATTCGCGGCATCCTCGATACCGCTGAGCAGGTAAAAACCTATACCGAACAGATTGAAGAAGTGGTGACCACCAATCACAGCTGGGCGTCTGAGCAGAGCAAACTGACCGACTCGGTTGCGACCGCAATTTACGAAATGGAAGCAACGGTGCAGGAAGTGGCGCGTAACGCCACGGAAACGGCAACCAAGCTGGAAAGTGTCGGTACCGACGCCGGCCGTATCCGCGGTGATATGGAGCGCTCGGAAAGTCAGGTAAACAGCATGTCGGCGGACATCCGTGAATCGGCCGATGCCATTGGCCAGCTGGCACAGCAGGTAAGCGATATCGGCCAGGTGATCCAGGTGATCAGCGCGATTTCCGAGCAGACCAATCTGCTGGCACTGAACGCCGCCATTGAGGCGGCGCGCGCCGGTGAGCATGGCCGTGGCTTTGCCGTGGTGGCTGATGAAGTGCGTAATCTGGCCCGCCGTACCCAGGAATCGACCAGCGAAATCGAAGCCATCATTGAGCGCCTGCAGCAGGGGTCGCAGCGAGCCGTTAAAGCCATGGAAGCCGGTGAAGGTGCGACCGCAGAAACGGTATCGGCAGCCAAACGCATGGGCGAAGCGCTGACCAGCATCAGCGAAAACGTCAGTGATGTGGTGGGCCTCAGCCATCAGGTGGCAACAGCCACGGAAGAACAAAGCTCAGTAACCGAAGACATCAGCCGCAATGTGCAGAACATTGCTGAACTGAGCAGCCGCTCCAGTGACGGTCTGACCATGTGTCAGCAGGAAGTACAGGAGCTGGCCAAGCTGGCTCAGCAGCTGGCCAAGCAGATGATGCAGTTCCGCCTGTAGCCGGACGCTGCGTTGTTTTACGGCAGCCGCGTCCTGTGGCTGCCGTGCACTTTCCATTAATCCAGAGCGAATAGCGGGTTACTCAGAAGTTTCTCAGGGCCTGTTTAATGAGTGTTGACAGGCCCTTAGCATCTTTGCCCCTTAATTTTGTCATGCAGACAGGGTAGAAAGAGCACTTCCTGTGGTTCTGGAGCATGAGGCATGAAGCCCGCTTTAAAAATCTTTGCCGGTCACGAAGCGCTGGCGCATATCCGCGCCAATGGTTTGCAGTCATCCGATATCGAAATGATGCTGGGCGCTTCCGGCGGCCCCAAATGGTTATCGCTGGCGGCGATGGATCGTTACCTGCTGAGTGAATGGGTACGCGGGCGCCAGCAGCCTTTGCATGTACTGGGTACCTCAGCCGGTGCCTGGCGTATGGCCTGTTATGCGCAGAACGATCCGCTGGCGGCCCATGCGCGTCTGCAGGAGGCCTATATCAGCCAGCAATACGCCTCGGCCAAACCGACAGCACAGGAAGTGGCAGCAGTTTGTCGCCATATTCTTGATGTGATTCTTGGCGAAACCGGTACGCAGGAGATCATCAATAACCCGGTGGTGCGTTATCACACGCTGGTGGCGCGCTGCCGTGGTCTGGCCGGAGCGGATCATAAAGTACCGCAAACGCTGGGGCTGGCTGGCGCCATGACCGCCAACCTGTTCGCCCGCAGTGCCATGCGCCCGTGGATTGAGCGCGTGGTGTTTCATCATCCGCAGCGTGCGCCGATTGATCATTACCCGCATCTGCCGGCGCGCCATGTGACCTTAACCGAAGATAATCTGCAGCCGGCGATTCTCGCCAGTGGCGCGATTCCGCTGGTGATTGCCGGAGTACGTAATATTCCCGGTGCACCGCGCGGCACTTACCGTGATGGCGGTATCACCGACTATCAGTTTGATTTACCGGTGCTGCCGGAGAAGGGCTTTGTGCTTTATCCGCACTATTTTGCCAAAGCCCCGAAAGGCGGCTGGTTTGATAAGAAGCTGCGCTGGCGCACGGCCTCGCGGGAGAATTATCGCCGCACGATCATTATTGCGCCGTCCTGGGAGTTTGCAGCGACGCTGCCCGGTGGGCGCATTCCTGACCTTGATGATTTTTACGATTACCCGGATTACGGCGAGCGCCGCCGGCGCTGGGATATCGCACTGGCAGCCTGTGAGCGGCTGGGAGATGAGCTGGCCGATATTGATCAGCAGCAGCGCTGGGCGGAAGTGGCAGAACCTCTGCCCTGGTGAGGTCGCTGGTGCCATACCAGTCTGTGCTAACAGACGGGTATGGCGGGCATATCTCAGAGTTTGAAGTCGTGGCTGACTTTAAGCTTCAGGCTGCTGTCGCTGAGTTCTGCAGGCAGCGGCGGGAAAGGAGCGTTCTGTTTGACGGCATTGATTAATGCCTGAGTCAGTTCGCGGTGACGGTTGTTGCTGAGTTCTTTAATCTCGCCCAGTTTACCGTCGCGCAGAATTTCCACCTGTAATTCCACCAGACCTTTTTTCTTCAGAATCTGAGCCGCTTTCGGATATTCAACCGCACTCAGAATACGCTCACGCTGCACATCTTCGTAACTCTGACGCAGTTGTCCCTGTTGTGCCGGCGGCGCTTTTTTCACCTGCAGTGATTTTGGCGGCTGTGGCATCGCCATGGTTGGCTGTTCTGCCCCCTGCAGCGAGAAGCGGTAACTCACACTGAGCGGCCACTGCTGGCCTTCGAGATCGTCGTTGATACTGATCTTGCTGGCCGCACTCTGCACCGCACGCTGTACTTCGCTGACTAACAGCTTGGCGACACTGTCATCACGCGCGCGCAGGTTGAAGGTTTCACCGGCACGGTTCAGCTCCAGATCCATTTCCACCAGACCTTCCTGGGCAAACTGTTTGGCCCAGGCCGGGTAGCTGACTTCGGCTTCCAGCTGGCGCTGTAACTGCCATTGCAGTTGCTGCAGGTAGTAGTCCTGTTCGGCGGCGAGAATGTCGGCGCTTTTCGCGGTGCTTTTACTGTTGCTGGCTTTGCTGCTGGCGGGTTTCTGCGCTTTGGCTAAACGCTCTGCCTGAGCCTTGATGGCGGTAGCCTGGGCCTGACGCAGCTGCTCGGCGCGTTGCTTGGCCAGCTTCTCGGCGGCTTCACGTGCGGCGCGTTCTTCGGCCAGACGGCGGGCTTCAGC
>NZ_DDCJ01000023.1:0-11312 GCF_002335285.1 Thalassolituus sp. UBA2009 | reverse complement strand
TGCCTGTTGCTGCTGGCGTTCCTGTTCGGCTTGCTGAGCAGCGCGCTCGGCGTTGAGCCAGCCGGAATACAGCTGGTTGCGTGCGGCCGGGATTTCATGGGTCAGCAGCAGACGACGGTTTTGTTCGGCAGCGGCGGAGGTGTCCTGCTGCAGGATATGCTGGCGGAACTCGCGCGATGGCGGCAGTTTGCCGATCCAGGTATTGAGCAGGTAGTTAAACAGTTCGACGCCGCTGCTCTCGATCACCAGTTCGCGGTTAAGCAGAACGCGGGTGTTGCCGCCGGGCTGATAATCGACACGGATTTCGTCATCGCGGTGCAGGTCGTCACGCGGAAACTGGGTAAATTCCATCACCGCCTGCTGTACCTGAGTATCGGCGCTGAGGTTATCGTTATTGATGGAGATATTGTTCTGCCACTGCTGCGCCCATTTACGTGGCGACCAGCGTTCGGTACTGACAATCAGCTGCATACGTTTGGCAGTGTCAGGCGAGAGGATGGCGTCCGGGTCCTGTTCCGGAGCGGGCAGATAAAGACCGGCAACATAGTATTCGCGGGTCAGGTAGTAATAGGAAGCGCTGCCGTTGAGTACCAGTTCTGCGGCCTGTAACTGAGAGAACGGCAGGGTTCCGGTCAGTAAAGCGATCATCAGAAATGCTCGGATCATGTATTCGCATCCTTGTTGAAATTAGGCGGGCAAGAATAAGACGAGTTGTGCTTACAAAAAAGCCCCGGACGCATGCGTCCGGGGCCAGTGTCAGTCTTTAATGGTGTAAAGCACCGCAACGCTGGCATCAACGGCATAGGCGTTGATGTAGCCAATGGCGTTCAGGTCGGCGGCAACGGCGGCCTTCATGGCATCAGCGTCACCGACTTCACGTGGCGGTTGCTTCTTGCCGGAGAAGATTGAACGTGACCAGTAAGCATGCAGCTGTGACGGGTTTTTGTTCAGAATTTTACGTCCGAACTTTTCGCGTACGCTGTCACCTTTGGCCAGATCGTAAGGCACGGCCGCAGTCCCATCAGGAAACTTGCTGGCCTTACCCAGATAAATACGTTCGATCAGGTCGGCATCGATACCCGTGTAGGTATTGTTATTCTTCAGATTGACGATCACAGCGATGTCAGCCCAGCTTGCAGCGCTCAGGCTCAGCAGTGTGGTCATTCCCAGGGCTTTGATAAATTTCATGCGTATTAGCTCCTCAGAATACCAGCTGTAATGCGGCGCGGTAGAGAGTTCCGGAGGCGCCTGGCAGGCCCTGATTGGTTTCCTCTATGTGGTGTGATGCTTCCAGTTTAAAGGCGGTCGCTTCATCCAGGTCGTAGCGCATACCGAGGGTGATACTTTCGTCTTCACCGCGCAGCATCATCATTTCCTGCACCTTGCCGACATCGCCGCCGTCGAGACGGTCACGCGAGGTAGAGTAGGTGGTGTGAATGGTCAGAGCGTCAAAACGCTTGGCCAGAGACGCCAGCCAGGCGAAGTTATCCACATACAGGCCGGAGTCGAAGTTGATGATTGCGGTCTCGGCGATAAAGCTCCAGTCACCGTTATCCCAGGTAGTTGCCAGGTTGTAGTAACGCGCTTTCTTGTCGTCGAAGTTGAACGTTTCCTTGGTTTCCTCACTCATGCTGTTTGTCAGCAGGGTGGCGGCGGTCTGGGCGATATCGATACGGCGGGCACCGCTGGCGGCCAGATCGTACAGGGCCTCATCCGGGGTTTTAGTACCTGTCCGTACATCGATCAGAGTCTGCATATCTGCGGCAGAATCCAGCGTCATCTGCGTCTGCTGCATACCAACACGCAGACCGAAATCACCCATATACAGGTTCAGGGTAGCGCCGGCGAAGTTGTTCAGCTCGGACTCATAGGCTTCGTTAAACAACACGATTTCTTTGTCACGACGGCCGTAGTTCAGCTGAATCTGACCGTCGAAGCTGTCAAAACTGAAGCGTTTGATGATGTCGGCACCGTTGTAATCGGAGAACGGAATACCGTAAGCATCACCGGTTGGACGGATCCAGTTGTAGGCGTAACCCACGTCGAGGAATTCGGAGTAATAGAAGAACGGAATACGCAGACGACCGAAACGGATATCGGTGCTGTCGTTCAGCGCGTGGCTGATAAAGGCCAGCGAGGTGCGTACCGCGAAATCTTCTTCACCTTTGGCGGTCAGCTGGATAGTGGCACTGGTGCGCTCGCTGATCTCTTTACTGATCTGCAGGCCCATCATGGTGTCGCGGTTGAAGAATTGCGGGCTGCCCGACTCATACGACTCAATGGTGATGTCGTCTTCGTCGAGGTAGTAAGCGCCGGCATTCAGAAAGCCATAAACGTTAAGGCCGTTATCAGCGATGGCCTGGCCTGCACTGCAAAGCAGTAACGCACAAGGCAACAGGCTCTTGGTGGTTGATAAAGTTCGGGTTCGCATAGAGTCCTCCGTCAGTGAGGCGCGGATTCTAGCGTAAATGGTACGTTGGTTGGGAATTTGCTAAGACAATTTACCGAGAGATGAGTCACAAAAATGTGTTTAGTTACATCCTGAGACAGCTGACGGCGGCCGGACGCTGTTTGCCCGGCCACGCTGTCCGTCAGGGAATATTCTCTTCAGGCCACCGCAACCTGGCGACGGTCGCGGCGTAAGACTGCAATGGTAAACAAACTGGCACTGACGAACATGATCAGACTGTAAACGCTGGGTGCGATCGACATTTCGGCGCTCTGCAGAATGCTGGTGGTGATCAGCAGGGCCAGAGTTCCGTTCTGTAAACCGACTTCAAGACTGATTGCACGTGCCTGCGCTTCGCTGTGCAGGAACCAGCGTCCGGCCAGATAGCCAAGACCCATGGTGCTGATGTTCAGCAGCAGTGCGGCAGGTCCGGCCTGCAGGGTAAAGCCGATCAGCTTATCGCCGAGGTTAATACAGATAGAGACGATCACCGCAACCAGCACAATCACAGAAAAACGTGTGATCAGCGGTTCCATACGGCGGGCAAACTGCTGCCATTTTGCGCGGATCGCCATACCGATCACCACCGGAATCACGGTAATAATCATCAGCTTGATCCAGGTGCTGACAATCGGCAGCTCAAAGTGTGAACCGGCATCGCTGTAATGGTTAATGGCCCAGACGCCGAGTAACGGAATGGTGAACGGCGTAATAAAACCAATCACCGCCGTCAGCGACACCGACAGGCCAACATCGGCTCGGGCGAGAAAACTGTACAGATTGGAGGTGGTGCCACCGGGGCAGAGAGCAAGAATAAACAGGCCGATGGCGATTTCACCATGCAGACCGGTCACGGCGATGACCGCCATCGCGATCAGTGGCAGCAGTAACATCTGACAGAAGGCACCAATCAGAAAGCCTCTCGGCTGGCGGAATACACGACGGAAATCTTCCGGAGTCAGGCCGAGACCAACGCCGACCATAATTAAAATCAGGGCGACCGGCAGGCCGATCTGAATAAGCGACTGCAACATACTGAGTACTCTTGTTGTTATTCTGGTGATCAGACGTGGGCAGTCAGAGGTCTGCTCCGTACTGATCTTGTAATCAGCACGCTACCCTATGGTTGCAGTGGCGGCAACGGCTGTTCGTGTCACTAAGCCGGGAAGTTTGTAATTCTTTGTAGGCACCAGTGCGCTGTGCGGCTGTATCAGCGGTGGCGGTAAAAGCCTTTTACCACACTCCAGAGATTAAAACCGGCCAGTGGGGAGCGCTGCACGCAGCGTTCGCGGGCCGTTTTTTTATCGGCAATTTCCGCGTATTTACTGGCCCAGAGTATCCAGTTGCCATCGGTGGTGGTGCTTTGCAGCAATTGCGGGAAACGCTGTTTTAACTGTGCCAGACAGTCTGTCTGTTCGCGGTGTTCTTTCCACAAATTCAGTACCAGCCAGCCGTGAGCCGATAAATGGCGTTCGCATGAATCGAGAAAGTCGCTCTGCAATACCAGCGGATCAAGGCCATCGGCCAGATACAGATCGCAGATTAATAAATCGCACTGTCCCTGCTCGCTGTTGCGTAAAAATTCGGCGGCATCGCTGACATGGGTGCTCAGACGCTTGTCACGGGGCAGGGCAAAATACTGCTGCGCGATCTGAAATACTGCCTGACGGAGATCGACCGTCTGAATCGTTGCCTGCGGCAGCCAGTGGAACAGTGTGCTGGCCAGAGTACCGCCGCCGGTTCCCAGCAGCGTGATATTCGCCGGTGGTGTCGAGGCGTCGGATTGCATCAGCACGGCGACCATGGCACGGGCATATTCGTGCTGTAACTGCAGTGGCGCACTTTTCAGCTGGCAGCTTTGTTCGTCGGCGGTGCCAAAACTTAAATAGCGTTTATTGCCATCGTCGAACACCAGAATGGGGCCGAATTCATCGTAACGCCGATGAATTTCGCGCCCCAGATGAGAGAGTGAAATCACGGTTGCTTATTACTCACAAGGATTTGAAAAATACCTTGGAATTACGCTGGAAGTTATACAGCTTCTGCCGCTCCTGCGGTAATTCGGTAACGGCACCGGCAACAAAACCATTTTCGATAAACCAGTGGGCGGTACGTGTGGTTAACACAAATAATTGTTTGTAATGACGCCGCTGGGCTTCCTGCTCAATCTGTTCGAGCAGACGCTGACCACGATTCGTACCACGATAATCGGCATGCACAGCCACACAGGCCAGTTCGGCTTTATCGTCGGAGTAAGGGTAGAGCGCCGCACAGGCGGTGATCATGCCGTCGCGTTCAATCACATAAAAACGCTGAATTTCGTTTTCCAGTAATTCCCGTGAACGGCGCACCAGAATGCCCTGCTCTTCCAGCGGACGCAGTAATTCAAGAATACCAACCACATCGTCGCTTCTGGCATTACGCAGCTGATCGTAGGCGTATTGCGTGACCATGGTGCCACGCCCTTCGCGTGAGAATAATTCCTGCAGCAGGGCACCGTCGTCGGCGTAACTCAGCAGGTGTACCCGCGGCACACCCTGACGTACACTTTTTATCGCCGCTTCGGCATGGCAGCGCACTTCGCCTTTCCAGGCCTGCAGGCGCGGTTCAAGATCCATGCAGGTTAATTCTTTAATCAGCTCGCCGTCGTCATCCAGCAATCCGGACTGCTCGCCCATAATAATTAATTTATCGGCGCGCAGTGCCACGGCGGTGTGCTGTGCTACGTCTTCAACCGTGAGGTTAAACATTTCACCCGACGGCGAGTAACCGGCCGATGACAGCAGCACGACGTTACGCTGTGCCAGTAATTCGCTGATGGCCTGATGTTCAATGCGCCGCACTTCGCCGGTGTGCTGATAATCAACACCGTCAATCACGCCCAGTGGTTTGGCGGTGACGAAATTACCGCTGACCACGCGGATGCGTGCGCCGTGCATCGGCGAGTTGGGCAGGCCGATGGACAGGCGTGATTCGACATCGGCTTTTACCATGCCGACCGCCGCTTTTACTGCATTTAAGGCTTCGCCATCGGTGATGCGTAAATCGTTGTGAAAACGGCTCTGGATATCCAGCTTGCTTAATACCGCATCAATCTGTGGTCGCGCGCCATGCACCAGCACCAGGCGTACGCCAAGGCTGGTCAGCAGGGCGATGTCCTGCACCACATGATTGAAATTGTCGTGCGCAATGGCGTCGCCTTCGAACATGATGACGAAGGTTTTACCGCGGTGCGCATTAATGTACGGCGATGATTGACGGAACCATTGCACGTAAGCGGTGGTATCTGGATTCACTCGGCTTTTTCACTCCTGAAACAGGTTTTTAATGTTGGCGTCGATTTAAGCATGAGCCGCGCTCAGACAGAAGGGTGCAGACAGAAGCGCTCGATAAGGCCGCGTAATAATTCCACGCAGGGTTCAATCTGATCCTGCGCCAGATATTCATCCACCTGATGCGCCTGATCGATATTGCCCGGCCCGAGCACAATGGTGTCGATGCCCAGCTCCTGCAAGAAAAGGCGCTTCGGTGGCGTAATTAACGGCGGCACTGGTATGGCCGGTTAAGCGTTCGGCGGCCTGAACCAGTGGGCTGGTGGCAGCGGTTTCAAAAGAATTCACGCCGGGAAATAACGGCTCGAAGGAAAACTCAACGCGGTTCTGCTCGGCAATGGGGTTTAACCGCCGGCGGATTTCTTCGCGCAGATCGTCGTTACTCATCCCCGGCAGGGTGCGTAAATCGAACGCCAGTTCACAGCTGCCACAGATACGGTTGGGGTTATCGCCACCATGAATACAGCCAAGGTTGAGCGTCGGCACCTGCACGGCAAAATGCGCGTTCTGATAACGGCCAGCCAGATCGCGGCGCAGATTCATTAATTCATTCATCACCGGCACCATGGCATCGAGGGCGTTGATGCCGAGATCCGGGTTGGATGAATGCCCGGCTTTGCCGGTTAAGCGCACGCTCTCCATCATGATGCCTTTGTGCATACGGATGGGGTTTAAGCTGGTGGGTTCACCGACCACGGCATAGCGCGCTTTCGGCTTACCCTGCTGCGCCAGCGCGCGCGCACCGCACATGGAGCTTTCTTCATCGGCGGTGGCGAGAATAATCAGCGGCTGTTTAAAGTCGCTGGCCTGATAGTGCTTAAGGGCTTCGAGAACCAGAGCGAAGAAGCCTTTCATATCGCAGGTGCCGAGCCCGTAAAAACGGCCGTCACGTTCAGTCAGGGTAAAGGGGTCGGACTGCCAGCGTTCCGGATTACAGGGCACGGTATCGGTATGACCACTGAGCACCAGACCACCATCACCACGCCCTAAAGTGGCAATCAGATTAGCTTTACCGGGGAAGCCCTCAAGCGGCAGGATTTCGCAGGTAAAGCCCAGCTCACTGAACCACTGGGCCAGAGTGTTGATCACCGGCAGATTGCTTTCATCGTATTCCGGCAACACCGAGCTGATGCTGTTGTGAGCAATAAGAGTGGTAAGACGGCTGATCAGATCCATAACTGGCCTTTTATAAATAACGACGCTGTTAATAACAGTGTTTAAAGCATCACTGAGCTTGCTTATAGCGGGGCGCCTCATGACAATAGCGCCATGACTAAAGAAACCGAACTCAAGCTCCGCATCAGCCCGCAATCTTTGCCTGTGCTGACTCAATTCCTGAACACTCAGGCCCGGCCTCTGAGCCATTCTACGCTGAAAAACTGGTACCTCGATACGCCCGCAGCGGCGTTATCGTCGGCCCGTGCGGCTTTGCGTATCCGCCAGCACGGCGATGGCTACGAACAGACGCTTAAAACCCGTGGCCAGAGCCAGGCCGGCATACATCAGCGTGGAGAATGGAACTGGCCATTAACTTCCCCACAGCTCGACAGTACCCTACTGCAGAGTGCCGAAGTGGCTGAGCACTGGCCAGCCAGCATTGATGTTGCTGAGCTGGGTGAAATATTCACCACCCATTTTGAACGCCAGGCCTGGCTGTGGCAGTTGGATGGCTGTGAAGCCGAAGTGGTGCTGGATCAGGGCGAAGTGAGTAACGGACGCAAGACCCTGCCGTTGTGCGAAGTTGAGCTGGAATTAAAACAGGGCGATGCCGCCGGTTTGTGGGCAATGGCCCTGCAGCTGGCCGAACAGGCGCCACTCTGGCTGAGTGATATCAGCAAGGCCGAACGTGGCTACCGTCTGGCGCGCCTCAGTCAGCCCTGGGCACAGACCCCGGGCGTGAGCGCTGCAGACGATATGGCCGAAGCTCTGCCGCAGTGGCTGAGCTATGAATTCTTACACCTGCAGCGTGCGCTGGAGCATTGCCTGTGGGACAGCAATATTCATGGTGCGCTGGATGCCTGGACACACTGGCAGGCGCTGCGTGCCCTGCCGCAGCTGGTGGGTAAAGTGATCCGCCGCAATCAGACCCGAACCCTGCGCGAAGCACTGGACCAGCTGCAACAGCCATTGCAGCAACTGGCGGCCACGGCCCAGCTGCTCAGTTATCTGCGCTCTGCCGATGAAGAAAGTGACGTGCGCGACGAACTAAACAGCCTGCAGGCGGTCTGGATGGAGCGCCTGCAACAGCTGCGTGATGACGCGGTGCTGGCACAAGCGCTGACACAGGCAGCGGCGGCCTTGTATGCATTGCCGCCGCTGAAAGAAGGCAGCGAGCAGGCAGGCCACTGGTTGCGTCACCTGCTGCGTCAGCATCAGCCGTTGCTGGAACAGCTTAAACGTCAGCGACCACAATCGACCGAGCAGTGGCGTGGCATGGCACACGAGCTGGCTCTGCTGTGTATGGCCTGTGATTATGCCCGTGCATTGCCGCAGGTGAATGCGCCCGGTGAAACAGTGTGGCGTGCGCTGTCTGATATGCTTAACGCAGAAACTTTGTTACAAAGACCCTGGCCCCTGCCGCCACTGAACCCGGCTGCTGGCGCTGAACAACGCACGGCCGATGACTACAGCGGCTGGGCAGAAGAGCACCTGCAGCATCTGGCCAGACAACTCTGAGGCGGGTGCGCAGAAAAAATACACGGATTAGGGAATGACACATGCAGGCTCAGGCGGAACGCCAACTCTCATTACCATCGCTGATTGAAGATCTGCGCCGCGACCAGCTGCTCAACGACGAAGATCATCAGCTGGCGTTGAGCATCCGTCGTAAGCCGGAAGAGAAAAGCCTGCACGTCCTCACCCTGCTGGGTAAACAGAATTTCGCCGACGCCCGCCATAAAGGCCGGGTGTTAAATGAGCATCTGCTGATCGACTGGCTGGCCGAGCGCCATAAAATGGAAGCCGTGCAGATCGACCCGCTGGAAGTGGACGTGTCGGCGGTGACCGATGTGATGTCTTACGCCTTTGCTGAACGTCACCGTATTCTGGCGGTGAAAGTGAGCACCGATACCGTGGTGGTTGCCTGTGCCGAGCCGGAAGTGGACAGCTGGATTGCCGACGTTGAGCACGTTACCCGTCGTCAGGTAAAACGTGTACTGGCTGCGCCCAGTGATATCGAACGTTACCGCGTAGAGTTTTATCAGTTGGCCAACTCGGTCAATCGTGCACGCCAGAGCCACAAAGGCGCGAGCGTGGTGCAGAATCTGGAGTCCATGCTGGAGCTGGGCAAAGCCCGCGCGCCGGATGCCAACGACGAGCACATCGTCAATATCGTTGACTGGTTACTGCAGTACGCTTTCGATCAGCGTGCCAGTGATATTCACATCGAGCCACGGCGCGAAGTCGGCCATGTGCGTTTCCGTATCGACGGTGTGCTGCACAATGTTTACGAACTGCCGGCGCAGGTTGCGATGGCGGTGGTGGCGCGGATCAAATCGCTGGGGCGGATGAACATCGCCGAAAAGCGTAAACCTCAGGACAGTCGCTTAAAAACCAAAACCCCGTCTGGTCAGGAAGTGGAGCTGCGTTTATCGACGCTGCCGACCGCCTTTGGCGAAAAACTGGTGATGCGGGTATTTGATCCGCAGGTGCTGGTGCGCAGTTTCTCTGAGCTGGGTTTCAGCAAAGAAGACAACCGCCGCTGGGCGGAAATGACGCGCAACAACCACGGCATCATTTTTGTTACCGGGCCGACCGGTTCCGGTAAAACCACCACGCTGTATTCCACCCTTAAACAGCTGGCGACGCCGGAAGTGAACGTGTCCACCATCGAAGATCCGATCGAAATGGTGGAGCCGGCGTTTAACCAGATGCAGGTACACCCCGGCATCGACCTGACCTTCGCCAGTGGCGTGCGCGCCTTACTTCGTCAGGACCCTGACATCATCATGGTCGGTGAGGTGCGTGACCTTGAGACCGCCGAAATTGCCGTTCAGGCGGCATTAACCGGCCATCTGGTTCTCTCTACCCTGCACACCAATGATGCGCCTTCAGCCTTCACCCGTTTAATGGAGCTGGGGCTGCCGGCGTATTTAATCCGCTCCAGTGTGCTGGGGGTGATGGCGCAGCGTCTGGTGCGGACGTTATGCCCGCACTGCAAGGTCAAAGAAAAAGTTGATGAGCACGCCTGGAAACAGCTGACGGCCCCTTGGCTGGTGAAAACACCGGAGCATGTGTACGCCGCTAAAGGTTGCCTCGAATGCCGTGGCACCGGTTATATGGGGCGGATGGGTATCTATGAAGTGATGCCGATGACCGAGAATCTGGAAATGATGATCAACGACCAGATGGATCACATCAAACTGCGCCAGAGTGCGATGAAAGAAGGTATGCACAGCCTGCGTTTAAGTGGTGCGCATAAGGTTGCCGCCGGTATGACCACGGTCGCAGAAGTGATGCGTGTGGCGCCTTTGTCGAAAATGCAGTCGTAAAGTGTTAGCCGGTGCATAGAGCAGCGGCGCAGCAGCGACTAGAATGAACGTTTAAATAATAAAAGTAAGGATGTACCCGCCGTGGATATCAGCGTACCGCCCATCATCGACCTTGAGGCCTCCGGTTTCGGACGGGGCAGCTATCCGATTGAGGTGGGCTTTGCGCTGGAAGACCGTATGGTACACAGCTTCCTGATCAAACCCGCGCCGACCTGGCTGCACTGGAGTGTGGAAGCGGAGCTGATTCATGGCATTTCGCGCGAGCAGTTGCAGGAAGAGGGCATGACCCCGCGTGAAGTCGCACTGAAAATGAACGAAATCCTGCGCGGCAAAACCCTCTATTCCGATGCCTGGAGTTTTGACAGCTCGTGGATGGGGCGTCTGTTTGACGAAGCCGAACTGGTGCAGCGCTTCCGTATCGAAACCATCAACAAGCTGCTGACGCCGGAGCAGATGGAAGCCTGGCACGACACCAAGAAGTCTCTCTGGCACACCATGAACATCGAACGTCACCGCGCGGCCAACGACGTGCAGGTGCTGCAGGAAACCTTTTTGCGGGTAACCGCCAGCACGGTTTAACGGTCGTTGCGATTCTGCATAAACTGCAGCATTAATCGACGACTGTTTTTCAACCTGAAACGCCTTTCCGGGGCAAGCCCCTGGCCCCCTGCAAGGAGAGGTATCTCCTTACGATCCTCTCTTTTCGGCGCGTCCGGCCTGACTTAGAAAAAAGAGGGCAGCCAACTGTGATTATGCGGCACGCAAAACAATGACTCCGGGCATCCATGCCCTTCACCCTTCGGGCCAGCCTGCGGCTGTTGAAATGGCTCCTGCCATTTAGCCCGCCCCGGAACGACGTTTTAAAGTACCAATAATTTGTGTCGTTCCGGGGCAGGGTTTTGCTCTGAAGGCCGCATAATCATTTGGTTGTCTGGCGCCGCACGATCGCCGGTTTAAGCAATCCGCTCAGCCGTATTCCAGAGGAAACTGTGTTTGAGACATGAGATTTAAAGGAATACGGCCCAGAAAGCGCGAAGCTGG